>NZ_JBEZNQ010000037.1:0-85265 GCF_040653315.1 Streptomyces sp. NPDC047981
GCCCTGTGCGCGGCGGCCCTCCGGGCGATGCGCGCGCCGGCCGCCGACGCGGCCGCCGAGGGCTCCGTGACGACCGTACCGCGGGACGACTGGGCCTCGTTCGCGCGGCTGTCCGGGGCGGTCGTCTGCCGCTCGATCGTCTTCGTCGGCCTCAGCGCGTTCCTCACCCTGTACGCGCGCCAGCGTACGGGCGGCGGTGAACTCGCCGGTACGGCAGCCCTGTTCACGCTCTACCTCGGCGGCGCCTTCGGCACCGTGGCCGGCGGGAAGCTGGCCGCCCGCCACCCCCGGACCACCGTCGTGCGGTGGTCCTACGCCCTGAGCGTCCTCGCCGTGACCGGCGTGGTCCTCGTGCCGGGACCGCTCCTGTACGTCTTCGTCGCGCTCACCTCGGCCGGACTGTACGTGCCCTTCTCCCTGCACGTCACCCTCGGGCAGGACTACCTGCCCGGGCGGGTCGGAACGGCGAGCGGGGTGACCCTGGGCCTCGCCGTCGGCGTCGGCGGCATCGCGACCCCGTTCGTCGGCGCGCTCGCCGACGCGACCTCCCTGCGGACCGCCCTCGCCCCGCTGATCGCCCTGCCCGCCGTCGGCTGGCTGCTGCTGCGCACGCTGCGGGAGCCCGCGGCGCCGGTGACGGGGGCGGGAACGCCGCCGCCCGCGTAGGCTCGTGGGGACAGGCCAGGGTGATCACGGCGCGACGGAGGGAACGGGCGCGGGCCATGAAGATCGATCTCACGGACACCACATCCAGCAAGATCAACAAGGCGATCGTCGAAGGCCGCCGGGCCGTCGGCACCCCCGCCGTCGGCATGGTGCTCACCCTGGTCATCGTGACCGACGAGGAGAACGCCTACGACGCGCTGAAGGCCGCCAACGACGCCTCCCGCGAGCATCCGTCCCGCACGCTCGTGGTCATCAAGCGGCACGACCGTTCGCCCCGGCGGCGCCACGAGGCCCGTCTCGACGCGGAGGTCCGCGTCGGCAGCGACGCCGGCTCGGGGGAGACCGTCCTGCTCCGGATGCACGGTGAACTCTCCGCCCGCGCCGACTCCGTGGTCCTCCCGCTGCTGCTCCCCGACGCCCCCGTCGTCGTCTGGTGGCCGGTCGACGCGCCCGAGGTGCCGTCCACGGACCCGCTCGGCTCGCTCGCCCAGCGCCGGATCACCGACGCGTACGCCGTCGAGGACCCGCTCTCCGCGCTCGACGTCCGCGCCGCCTCGTACGCCCCCGGCGACACCGACCTCGCCTGGACCCGGCTGACCCCCTGGCGCTCGATGCTCGCCGCCGCCCTCGACCAGGCCCGCGCGACGGTCGTCTCGGCCGCGGTGGAGAGCGAGGCGGACAACCCGAGCGCCGAGTTGCTGGCCCGCTGGTTCGAGGACCGGCTGCGGATCCCGGTCGAACGGGTCACCACGGACGGCCCGGTGGTCACCGCCGTGCGCCTCGGCACACCGGACGGCGAGATCCGCATCGACCGGCCCGAGGGTCCGGTCGCCCGGCTCTCCATCCCCGGTCAGCCCAGCCGGGTCCTCGCCCTGAAGGTGCGTACGACGGCCGAGCTGATCGCCGAGGAGCTGCGCAGGCTCGACCCCGACGAGGTGTACGCCTCCGCGCTGCGGACGGTGCCGACGGCCGTGGCGTAGCCGCAGCCCTCCTGATCAGGCGGGGGAGTCGAGCGGCAACCCCACGTAGTTCTGGGCGAGTTCGGCCGCCGCGTGCGGGGAGTCGGCGATCCGCGCCAGCTGCGAGAGCTGGAGCCGGGTGTCGAAACCGGACTGCGCGGGGTCGTTGTGCAGCGTCGTCGTCATGGCGTACGAGAAGTGCTCGGCGCGCCAGACCCGGCGCAGGCACGTGGCGGAGTACGCGTCGAGCAGTTCGGTCGAGCCGTTCGCCGCCCACCGCGCGAAGGCGCGTGCCAGGACGATCGCATCGGCGGCGGCCAGGTTCAGCCCCTTCGCGCCGGTCGGCGGCACGATGTGCGCCGCGTCCCCGGCGAGGAAGAGACGGCCGTACCGCATCGGCTCGGTCACCGAACTCCGCATCGGCAGCACCGACTTCTGCGTGATCGGGCCGCGCCGCAGCCGCCACCCGGGCGCGTCCCGGAGCGCGAGGCGCGCGTCGAGCTCGTCCCAGATCCGCTCGTCCGGCCAGGCGGCCGGGTCGGCGCCGTTCTCCACCTGGAGGTAGAGCCGGCTCACGTGGGGGGAGCGCATGCTGGCCAGGGCGAAGCCCCGGTCGGAGTGGGCGTAGATCAACTCCTCGTACACGGGCGGCGCTTCGGCCAGGACGCCGAGCCAGGAGTACGGGTACGTCCGCTCGTACGTCGTCCGCTCGGCCGCCGGGACGGCCGCGCGGGCGACGCCGTGGAAACCGTCGCAGCCCACCACGTAGTCGCAGGTCAGGGTCTGCTCGCGGCCCTCGTGCAGATACCGGATCACCGGCCGGTCCGTGTCGACGCCCTCCACTGCGCGCACCTGCGCGCCGAACGACAGCGTCCCGCCGTCCGCGAGCTGAAGGGCGATCAGATCCTTCACCACCTCGGTCTGCGCGTAGACCCAGACCCGGCGGCCGTCGGTGAGCGAGGGGAAGTCGATCCGGTGCGCCTGGCCGTCGAAGCGCAGCTCGATGCCGTCGTGGGGGATCCCCTCGGCGTCCAGGCGCGCCCCGGCGCCGGCCGCGCGGAGCGCGTCGACCGTGGCCTGCTCCAGGATCCCGGCGCGCTGCCGCCGCTCGACATAGGCGCGGTCGCGGGCCTCCAGGACCACGCTGTCGACACCGGCGCGGTGCAGCAGACGGGCGAGCAGCAGCCCGGCGGGGCCGCCGCCGACGATGCCGACGGTGGTGTGCATCTGGCCTCCATGTTCGTATAGTGAAGAAAACTTCACCTCAGAGTGGGGTGAGTGTGCGCCCGCCGCTCCCGGCTGTCAACGGCCGGATCCGCCGGCGAGACCTCTCAGGGAGGGCCCGTGCCGACCGATCCCGTGCCGACCGATGCCATGCCGACGGATCCCGCGCCGACGGACTTCGCGCCGCCACCGCCCGAGGCCGTCGCACCGCTGATGCGCGGGCTCATGCTGCTGCGTCGGCTCACCGACGCCGACGGGGTCCTCAGCCTGAGCGAGCTGGAGCGCACCACCGGCCTCGCCCGCTCCACCGTCGACCGCATCACCGGCACGCTCGCCCGCATGGGGTACGTACGCCTCGACGCCCGCGACGTCTTCCTCGCCCCCCGACTGATGGAGCTGGGCAACGCCTATCTGGGCGCCCTCGGGGTTCCCGGTCTGCTCGGCGCCCGCGTGGACGCGCTCGCCGACGAGCTGGACGAGTCCGTCTCGCTCGCGGTCGCCGACGGCGACGGCATCCGCTTCGTCCACCAGGCGACCCGGCGGCGCGCGATGTCCCTGAGCTTCCGGATCGGCGATCCGCTGCCCGCCGAACGGACCGCCCCGGGGGCGCTGTTCGCCGCCGACTGGACCACGGCGCAGTGGGAGCGCCGCCGGGCGCGCCGGGCGGCCGAGGCGGGCGACCCCGGTTTCCCCGCCGTGCCGGGCGCCGCGCCCGGCGTCGTGGAGCCCGCCGACGAGCGGGCGGCCGAGGCGGCGTTCGCCGCGCGCGTGGCACGGGCCGCCGAGTGCGGCTGGGCCCTGGACGACCAGCTCATCGAACCCGGTCTGGTCGCCCTCGCCGTCCCCGTACGGGCCCCCGACGGCAGCGTCGCCTGCGTGGCGAGCGTGGTCAGCCACACCAGCCGGCACACCGCCGAGTCCCTCCGCGAGGCGCTCCTGCCGCGGCTGCGCGCCGCGACGGCCGCGTGGGAGGAGGTGCTGGCGCGCGAGACCGTCGCAGCACCGGCCCCCCGCCCCGCTGTCGGCCTCGCCGACTGGACCCATACCTCGAAGCAGGAGCTCGGGCGGGGCTTCGTCGAGTCGCTCGCCCGCGGGCTCACCGTGCTCACCGCCTTCGGGGAGGGGCGGCCCGCGCTGTCCCTGAGCGCCGTCGCCGAGGCCACCGGGCTCGCGCGGGCCACCGCGCGCCGGGCGCTGATCACCCTGGAGCACCTCGGATACGTCGCCGTCGAGGGGCGGCTCTTCCGGCTCACCCCGAGGGTGCTCGCGCTCGGCTTCCCGTACCTCTCCCGGCTGCCGCTCCCGCAGATCGCCGCGCCGCACCTGGCCGAACTCTCCCGGCGCGTCCACGACTCGGCGTCCCTCGCCGTCCTCGCAGGACACGACGTCCGCTACACCGCCCGGGTCGCCACCCGCCGGATCATGAGCGTCCACATCACCGTCGGCACCCGCTTCCCCGCGCACGCCACCTCGCTCGGCCGCGTCATGCTCGCCGACCTGCCGCCCGCGACCCGCGCCGCCCTGCTCGCGGACATGGAGCCGCGCGCCCTCACTCCGCACACCGTCACCTCGGGCCCGGAACTCGCCGCCGTCCTGGAGCGGGTGCGGGAGCAGGGGTACGCGCTCGTGGACGAGGAGCTGGAGCAGGGGCTCCGCTCGATCGCCGTGCCCGTGCGCGACCGCACGGGGGCCGTCGTCGCCGCCGTGAACGTGGCCATGCACAGCAGCCGCCGAACCGCCGAGGAGTGCGTCGCCGAGGTCCTGCCCGAGCTGCGCGCGGCGGCCGCCCGCATCGAGGACGACCTGCGCACGGCGGGCCGCTTCGCGCACGTACCGGAGGTCTGAGACCGCCGCGGACCTGCTGCGATCAGGAGGGCGTCGTCAGCGCCCGCACGCGCGACGCGAGCAGAGGCATCAGGCTCTCCCGCCATGTGTCGAGCGAGACCATGCCGCTGGACATGCCGCCGTGGGCGAAGGACTCCCGGTACACGGACGACGCCGGGTCATGGGCGAGGTCGACCCCCACGAGCCCGCTGAACGCCGTCCGCAGGAGTGCGACCGCCTCGTCGGGCGAAGCCGGTACGTCCGTACCGGACAGCCGGTCGCGAAGGGCCCGCCAGACGTGGGGGTCGCCCCGCAGGCCCCACCTCTCCGGCTCCGGGTCGAAAAGAGAGGCCATCGTCACCGCTACCGCGTCATCGTGTGCCATGGCGGAAGTCTCTCGCAGAACCCTGTGCCCACGGCCGCGGGGAGTCGTCTCGCCGTCGACCGGCGCACGGCCGTCTCGCTCAGGACGCGAGCGGCTCCGCCGGATCGCGCAGCCGTTCCGCCGCGTCCGAGACCCGCAGGAGCAGGCTCATGAACTGGGTCTGCTCCTCGGCCGAGAGCGGGGCGAGGAAGACCTGGTTCATCCGCGCCGTCCGTACGGTCAACCGACGGTGGGTCCGGCGGCCCTCCTCCGTGAGCCGCAGCAGGAACCGCCTGCCGTCCCCGGGATCGCGCACCTTGTCGATCAGGCCGCGGCGGCCGAGCCGGGCGACGACCTCGGCGATCGTCGAGCGGTCCAGGCCCACCCGCTCGCCCACGGTCCGCTGGTCGAGACCTGGTTCGGCGGTCAGCGCGTTGAGGACGCCGAACTGCGGGGAGGTGATCTCCTCCGAGACCATCGTCGTCCAGAGCAGGTGGTGCGCCTGCTGGAGCCGCCGGGCCAGGTGCCCGGGATGGGTGGTCAGATCCACCGCGGTCATCGTCGGCCTCCCGTGATCGGTACGGATTCGTCGGTGTACGGAACGATACGCGCTCACGTCGGCCACCCCGGTACGTCTCGGTGCGCTCTTGACGCTCGGCCGGGCACGAACAGATACTCAGTGCACTGACTAAATGGGAGGCTCGCGATGGACAAGGTGGTCCCGAGCGCCGCCGAGGCGGTGGCCGATGTCGTGGACGGGGTGTCGCTCGCCGTGGGCGGCTTCGGTCTCAGCGGGGTGCCGAACGTCCTGATCGACGCGGTCCACCGGCGTGGCGTCGGCGGCCTGCGGGTCGTGTCGAACAACTGCGGCGCCCTGGACTCCGGCCTCGCCGTCCTGCTCGCCGCCGGGCGGATCGCGCGCGTCACCGGCTCGTACATCGGCGCCAACAGGGAGTTCGCCCGGCAGTACCTGGCCGGCGAGCTGGAGGTCGAACTGATCCCGCAGGGCACGCTCGCCGAGCGGCTGCGCGCCGGGGGCTGCGGCATCCCGGCCTTCTACACACCCGCCGGGGTCGGCACCCAGGTCGCCGACGGCGGACTGCCCTGGCGCTACGACGGCCACGGCGGCGTCGCCCTCGCCTCGCCGCCCAAGGAGGTGCGCGCGTTCGACGGCCGCGACCACGTCCTGGAGCACGGCATCCGCACCGACTTCGCCCTCGTCCGCGCCGCGCGCGGCGACCGCCACGGGAACCTGGTCTTCAACAAGGCGGCCCGCAACTTCAACCCCCTCGCCGCGATGGCCGGGAAGATCACCGTCGCCGAGGTCGAGGAACTGGTCGAACCCGGCGCACTCGACCCCGACGCCGTGCACCTCCCGGGCGTCTTCGTCCAACGGGTCGTGGCCCTCACGCCCGAACAGGCCGCGCACAAGGGGATAGAGAAGAGGACCACGCGATGAAGCCGGTGACGGGCTGGACCCGCGAACAGATGGCCGCCCGCGCCGCGCGCGAGCTGACGGACGGTCAGTACGTCAACCTGGGCATCGGACTTCCCACCCTGATCCCCAACCACCTCCCCGAAGGGGTCGAGGTGGTCCTCGAATCCGAGAACGGCATCCTCGGCACCGGCCCGTTCCCCACCGAGGACGAGGTCGACCCCGACCTGATCAACGCCGGCAAGGAGACCGTCACCGTCCTGCCCGGCGCCTCCTTCTTCGACTCCGCGCTCTCCTTCGGGATGATCCGCGGCGGCCACATCGACGTCGCCGTGCTCGGCGCCATGCAGGTCTCCGCCCGCGGCGACCTCGCCAACTGGGCCGTTCCCGGCAAGCTCGTCACCGGCATCGGCGGAGCCATGGACCTCGTCCACGGCGCCCGGACCGTCATCGTCGTCATGACCCACACCGCCAAGGACGGCACCCCGAAGATCGTCGAGGAGTGCACCCTGCCGCTGACCGGCAGGGGCTGCGTGGACCGGATCGTCACCGACCTCGGCGTCCTCGACGTCACCGACGACGGCCTCGTGCTCACCGAGACCGCCCCCGGCGTCACACCCGCCGACGTCCTCGCCCGGACCGCGGCGCCGCTCCGCCTCGCCGCTGGGGCCCGGCCCCTCCACGCCCCCGCCCACTGACCCCCCATACCGGGAGCCCTCCATGGCCCTCACACAGTCGGACATCGACACCGAGATCGGCCTTCAGCAGGCCGCGTACGACAAGGAACTGGCCGAAGGCGCGGCGCCCCGCAGCCACCCGGCCCGCGACTACGCCCCGTACCGCAGCTCGCTGCTGCGCCACCCCCACCAGCCGCTCGTCGCCGTGAACGGCGGCGACCCGGAGACGGTGGAACTCTCCGGACCCGTCTTCGGACCCACCGACATCACCGAGATCGACCACGACCTCACCCGGCAGCACGCGGGCGAGCCACTGGGCGAACGCATCACCGTCTCCGGCCGCCTCCTCGACCGGGCCGGCCGCCCGGTGCGCGGCCAGCTCATCGAGGTGTGGCAGGCCAACGCCTCCGGGCGGTACGCCCATCTGCGCGACCAGCACCCGGCGCCGCTCGACCCGAACTTCACCGGCGTCGGCCGCACCCTCACCGACGACGAGGGCCGCTACACCTTCACCACCGTCAAGCCGGGCGCCTATCCGTGGCGCAACCACACCAACGCCTGGCGCCCGGCCCACATCCACTTCTCCGTCTTCGGCACCGCGTTCGCCCAACGGCTCGTGACCCAGATGTACTTCCCCGGCGACCCGCTCTTCGCCCACGACCCGATCCTCCGCTCGGTCACCGACCCGGCGGCCCGTGAACGGCTCGTCGCCCGCTACGACCACGCCCTGTCCCGGCCCGAACTCTCCCTCGGCTACGCCTGGGACATCGTCCTCGACGGACCGTCCGCCACCTGGATCGAGGAAGGACGCTGACCGCCATGACGCCGCTCCCCACCCCCTCCCACACCGTCGGCCCCTTCTACGGCTACGCCCTGCCCTTCCCCGACGGCGACCGGATGGCCCCCGACGGCCACCCGGACCGGATCGTGCTGCACGGACACGTGTACGACGGCGAGGGGGCCCCGGTCCCCGACGCGCTCCTCGACTTCTGGCAGGCCGCCCCCGACGGATCCCGCACGGGTGCGCCCGGATCGCTGCGCCGCGACCCCGTCACGGGCCGCCATCTCGGCCGCTCCACCACCGGCTTCACCGGATTCGGGCGCGTCCCCACCGACGCCGACGGCCACTACGCGCTCGCCACTCTGCCGCCCGGCAACGCGGGCCTGCCGTACATCAGCGTCTGCGTCTTCGCCCGGGGGCTGCTCCACCACCTCTTCTCCCGCGCCTACCTCCGGGACGGCGCCGACCCCCTGCTCGACGCGCTGCCCGCCGCACGCCGGGCCACCCTGCTCGCCCGGCCCGACGAGCGGCCGGTCGCCCCCCGGACGTACCGCTTCGACATACGGCTCCAGGGCGAGGGCGAGACGGTCTTCCTGGAGTTCGCATGAACCTCGATCGCGTGACCTCCGACCCCACCGACGTCGGTCTCCTCGCCCCCGGCCGGGCGGGCTCACCGGCCGAGGCCGCCACCGGCGACAGCGCGTTCCTGAGGGCGCTGCTCGACGCGGAGGCGGCCCTCACCCGCGCCCAGGCCGCCCTCGGCCATGCGCCCGCCCCGGCCGCCGACGCCGTGACGGGCGCGGCCGACCCCGCCCGCTTCGACGCGCGGGACATCGCCCTGCGCGCCCGCGCCGGAGGCAACCCCGTGATCCCGCTCGTCGCCGACCTGACGGCCGCCGTGCCGGGGGAGTGGCGGGAGTACGTCCACCGGGGCGCGACGAGCCAGGACATCCTGGACACCGCGGCGATGCTCGTCGCGCGCCGCACCCTCGACCTGATCCTCGGCGACCTCGACCGCACAGGCCGGGCCCTGGCCGCGCTGGCCGCCGCCCACCGGGACACGGCCATGCCCGGCCGCACCCTCACCCAGCACGCGGTGCCCACCACCTTCGGCCTCAAGGCGGCCGGCTGGCGCGCGCTCGCCCTCGACGCCCGCGACCGGATCCGTACGGTACGCAACTCCCTGCCCGCCCAACTCGGCGGCGCGGCCGGGACCCTGGCGGCCTTCGAGGCGTACGGCGACGGGGCGGACGGGAGCGCCGAACGGCTCGTCGCCGCCTACGCCCGGGAGACCGGCCTCGCCGTGCCCCTCCTGCCCTGGCACAGCCTGCGCACGCCGATCGCCGACCTGGCCGGCGCCCTCGCCTTCACGGCAGGGGCGCTCGGCAAGACAGCGGCGGACGTCCTCACCCTCTCCCGCACCGAGATCGGCGAGGTCGCCGAAGGCGCCGGCGGCGGCTCCTCCGCCATGCCGCACAAGGCGAACCCGGTGCGCGCCACACTCGTCGCCGCGGCCGCCCGCCGCGCCCCGCACCTCGCCGCCACGCTGTACGGCTCGCTGGTCGCCGAGGACGAGCGGCCCGCAGGGGCCTGGCACGCCGAGTGGGAGCCGCTGCGTGAGCTGCTGCGGCTCGTCGGCGGCGCCGCCCGCGACACCGCCGAACTGGCCGAGGGGCTCCGGGTGCACGCCGACGTGATGCGCCACCACCTCGACCTGACCGGTGGGTCGATCGTCTCCGAACGGCTGTCCGTCGCCCTCGCGCCCCTCCTCGGCCGCGCCCGCGCGAAGGAACTCCTCACCGAACTCGCCCAGCGCGTCCGCGCGGAGACGCGGACGCTGGGCGAACTCCTAGCGGAGGTAGAGGAGTTGAAGGGGCTCGACCTGAGCACCTTGACCGACCCCACCCGCTGCACCGGCTCCGCCGGAGCCCTGACCGACCGCGCCCTGGAGCGACCGTGACCGCCACCACCCCGCCACCGCCGTACGAAGTGCTGCACCACCGCGTCGAAGGGCCGGCCGGCGCGCCCGTCCTCGTCCTCGGCCCCTCGCTCGGCACCTCCACCGCCCTCTGGGACGCGGTCGCGCCCGAACTGTCGGCCACGCACCGCGTCGTCCGCTGGGACCTGCCCGGCCACGGCGGCTCCCCGGCCTCCCTCATCGGCCCCGGGGCGACCGTCGACGACCTGGCCCGGCTCGTCCTCGGCCTCGCCGACGCGCTCGGCGCCGACCGGTTCTCCTACGCCGGCGTCTCGCTCGGCGGCGCGGTCGGTCTACACCTGGCCGCCCACCACCCCGACCGGCTGGAATCGCTCGCCGTCGTCTGCTCCTCCGCCCACTTCGGCGGCTCCGCGCCCTGGCGGGAGCGGGCCGCGACCGTGCGCCGCGAGGGGCTCGACACGCTGGCGGCCGGGGCGGACGCCCGCTGGTTCACCCCGGGCTTCACCGTGCCGGCGCTCGTGGCCGACCACCGCCGGGCCGACCCCGAGGCGTACGCCGCCTGCTGCGACGCGCTCGCCGCCTTCGACCTGCGAGACCGGCTCACGACGAACACCCCCCCCACGCTCGTCCTCGCCGGCCGCGAGGACCCGGCGACCCCGCCCGCCCACGCCAGGGAGATCGCGGACGCCATCCCGGGGGCCGCGCTCACCGAGATCCCCGGCGCCTCGCACCTGGCACCGGCCGAACGCCCCGAGGCCGTGCTCGCCGCGCTCCGCGGCCACCTCGCGGCGGGCGGCCCGGCGAGGCGGGGCACGGCCGTGCGCCGCGAGGTCCTCGGCGACGCCCATGTGGACCGCGCGCAGGCGGGCCAGTCGGCCTTCACGGCCCCGTTCCAGGACTTCATCTCCCGCTACGCCTGGGGCGAGATCTGGACCGACCCCACCCTGTCCCGGCGCGAACGGAGCATGATCACCCTCACCGCCCTGGTGGCCCACGGCCACCTCGACGAGCTGGCGATCCACGTCCGCGCGGCCCGCCGCAACGGCCTCACCCCCGAGGAGATCGGAGCCGTCCTGCTCCAGACCGCGGTCTACTGCGGCGTCCCCGCGGCCAACGCGGCCTTCGCCGTTGCGCAGCGCGTCCTCGCGGATCCGGTGTACTGAGCGCTCCAGTCCGTACGCAGAGGAGCCGTGTCATGGAAACGTCGTCCACCCCCGTCCTCGTCCTCAACGGGCCCAACCTGAACCTCCTGGGCCTGCGCGAGCCCGCGATCTACGGCACGGACACGCTGGACACCATCGAGCGGCTCTGCCACGCGACCGGCGACCCGCTCGGCCTCCGTGTCGACTTCCGCCAGTCCAACCACGAGGGCGTCCTCATCGACGCCGTGCAGGAGGCCCGTACCGCCCACCGGGGCATCGTCATCAACCCCGCCGGCTACAGCCACACCTCGGTGGCGCTGCGTGACGCCCTCGCCGCCGTCGGACTGCCCGTCGTCGAGGTGCACCTGTCGAACATCCACAAGCGCGAGGAGTTCCGGCACCACAGCTACGTCTCCGGCGTCGCCGACACGGTGATCTGCGGCGCGGGCGCGCACGGCTACGCCCTCGCCCTGACCCACCTCGCCCGGCTGATCACCACGGCACGCCCATGACGGAACGACCCGCCCCGATGCCCCCGCGCGGGGCGTCCGGCGTGCGCGGGATCGGCCGAGGGCGGAGCATGAACGTGAGGAGGGTGCCGCGGGGCGGCGACAGGAGGCTGCCATGCCCGACGCGCTCGTCGTGCTGAAGAACGTCGACAAGCACTTCGGTGCGCTCCATGTGCTTCAGTCGATCGACCTGACCGTCGGCCGGGGCGAGGTCGTCGTCGTGATCGGCCCGTCCGGCGGCGGGAAGTCGACGCTCTGCCGCGCGATCAACCGGCTGGAGACCATCGACTCCGGCGAGATCGTCATCGACGGCAAGCCGCTGCCCGCCGAGGGCCGCGAGCTGGCCGCGCTCCGCGCCGACGTCGGCATGGTGTTCCAGTCCTTCAACCTCTTCGCGCACAAGACGGTGCTCGAGAACGTCACCCTCGGCCAGATCAAGGTCCGCAAGAAGGACAAGAAGACCGCCGAGGAGCGGGCCCGGCAGCTGCTCGACCGGGTCGGGGTGGCGACCCAGGCGGACAAGTACCCCGCCCAGCTCTCCGGCGGCCAGCAGCAGCGCGTGGCCATCGCCCGGGCGCTGGCCATGGACCCGAAGGTGATGCTCTTCGACGAGCCGACCTCCGCCCTCGACCCCGAGATGATCAACGAGGTCCTGGAGGTCATGCAGCAGCTCGCCCGCGACGGCATGACCATGGTCGTCGTGACCCACGAGATGGGATTCGCCCGCTCCGCCGCCAACCGCGTGGTCTTCATGGCGGACGGCCGGATCGTAGAGGAGACGACCCCCGAGCAGTTCTTCAGCAACCCCAGCAGCGACCGCGCCAAGGACTTCCTCTCGAAGATCCTGCACCACTGACCGCGGCGGCCCCCACGACCGCCCAGCAGCCCCAGGGGTGACCCCATGAACCCTCGCAAGCTCACCAAGGCCGGCGTCGCCGCGGCCGCCGCGCTCGCCCTCTCCTTCTCCCTGGCCGCCTGCGGCGACGACGGGGGCAACGGATCCGGCGGCGGTGACGAGAAGATCACCGTCGGCATCAAGTTCGACCAGCCCGGTGTCGGCCTGAAGACGCCGGACGGCACGTACACCGGATTCGACGTCGACGTGGCGACCTACGTGGCCGAGAAGCTCGGCTACGACCCCGCCGACATCGAGTGGAAGGAGGCCAAGAGCGCCGACCGGGAGACGCTGCTGCAGCGCGGCGACGTCGACTTCATCGCGGCCTCGTACTCGATCAACGACGAGCGGGCGGAGAAGGTCGACTTCGCCGGACCGTACCTCCTGGCCCACCAGGACGTGCTGATCCGCGCGGACGACAACTCGATCACCAAACCCGAGGACCTCAACAACAAGAAGCTCTGCTCGGTCACCGGCTCCACGTCCGCGCAGAACGTCAAGACCAAGATCGCTCCGCAGGCCCAGCTCCAGGAGTACGGCGGCTACTCGGAGTGCCTGACCGGTCTGGAGAACGGCGTCATCGACGCCCTGACCACCGACGACTCGATCCTCGCCGGCTACGCCTCGCAACCCGAGTTCGAAGGCAAGTTCAAGCTCGGCGGCTTCGAGATGAGCAACGAGAACTACGGCATCGGCGTACAGAAGGGCAGCGAACTGAAGCAGCAGATCAACGACGCCCTGGAGCAGATGGTCGCCGACGGATCCTGGGACGCGGCCGTCAAGGAGAACTTCGGTCCGGCCGAGTACCAGAACGAACCCGCACCGGAGATCGGCGTCGTCGTGAAGTGAGTGGGCCGCCGTGTTCGACTTCCTCGAAGGCTACGACCTGCTGGGAGCGTTCTGGGTGACGGTGCAGCTGACCGTCTACTCCGCGATCGGCTCCCTGATCTGGGGGACGCTGCTGGCCGCCATGCGCGTCAGCCCCGTCCCCCTGATGCGGGGCTTCGGCACCGTCTACGTCAACGTCGTCCGCAACATCCCGCTGACCGTCATCATCGTCTTCACCTCGCTCGGCCTGTTCCAGACCCTCGGCGTGAACATGGGCGCCAAGGACTTCACCACGATCAACTTCCGGCTCGCCGTCCTCGGACTGATCGCCTACACCTCCGCCTTCGTCTGCGAGGCGCTGCGCTCGGGCATCAACACCGTGCCCCTCGGCCAGGTCGAGGCGGCCCGCGCGATCGGGCTCAACTTCCCCCAGGTCCTGCGCCTCATCGTGCTCCCGCAGGCCTTCCGCTCCGTGGTGGGCCCGCTGGCCAACGTCCTGATCGCGCTCACCAAGAACACCACCGTCGCCGCCGCCATCGGCGTCGCCGAGGCGGCCCTGCTGATGCGGGAGATGATCGAGAACGAGGCCCAGCTGATCCTCATCTCGGTGATCTTCGCCGTCGGCTTCATCTGTCTCACGCTCCCCACCGGCCTCTTCCTCGGCTGGCTGGCCAAGAAGGTGGCGGTGAAGCGATGAAGGAGCGCCCCACCGTCCTGTACGACGTCCCGGGACCGCGCGCGAAGCGCCGGAACCTGCTCTACACGCTGCTCTTCCTGCTCGCCGTCGCCGCGCTGATCTGGTGGGTCCTCGCGAGCCTCGCCGACAAGGACCAGCTGGAGGCCGACAAGTGGGAGCCCTTCGTCACGGACTCCCGGGTCTGGACGACGTACATCCTCCCGGCGCTGGAGAACACCCTGATCGCGGCGGCGCTCTCCATGGTCATCGCGCTGCCCCTCGGCGCGCTCCTCGGCATCGCCCGGCTCTCCGAGCACCGCTGGACGCGGGGCGTCGCGGGGACGGTGGTGGAGTTCTTCCGCGCGATCCCCGTCCTCATCCTGATGCTCTTCGCCAACGCCGCGTACGCCGAGTTCACCGACGTCAGCCCGGAGAACCGGCCGCTGTACGCGGTCGTCACCGGACTCGTCCTCTACAACGCCTCGGTCCTCGCCGAGGTGGTCAGGGCAGGCATCCTCTCGCTGCCCAGCGGCCAGACCGACGCCGCGAAGGCGATCGGCATGCGCAAGGGCCAGATCATGACGTCCGTCCTGCTGCCGCAGGCGGTCACCGCGATGCTCCCCGCGCTGGTCAGCCAGCTCGTCGTGATCGTCAAGGACACCGCGCTCGGCGGCGCGATGCTCGGCTTCTCCGAGCTCCTCGCCTCGGTCCGCCCGATGAGCGCGAACTACGGGGCCAACACCATCGCGAGCTTCACCGTCGTCGCCGTCATCTTCGTCATCCTCAACTTCGCGCTCACCACCTTCGCCGCCTGGCTGGAGCGCAGGCTGCGGCGGGCCAGGAAGTCGACGGGCGCCGTCGTCGGCGTCGACGCCGTGGAGGAGCTGAACCGCCCCGGCGAGCACATGGGTCCGACCGGCCCGGAGAAGTGAGCGCCGTCCCACGAAGCCGGGGCGGAGGCGGGCCCGGGGGCGGCGGCCGCGTTTCGGTCTGTGGGCACCGGCCGCATAGAGTCGACCTGGCTTTTCCGTACCGCCGACCACCCGAGGAGCTTGACGTGACCGACGCGGCGTCCACCGCCCTGCAGCAGCAGATCGCCGAGGAACTCGAGGTGTCCTCGACCTTCGATCCGATGGTCGAGATCGAACGCCGGGTCGCCTTCCTCACCGAGCGCCTCACTTCCACGGGGCTGCGCAGCCTGGTCCTCGGGATCAGCGGCGGCGTGGACTCCACCACCGCGGGCCGGCTCTGTCAGCTCGCCGTGGAGCGGGCGCGGGCGGCGGGCCACGACGCCACCTTCTATGCCATGCGGCTGCCCTACGGCGTACAGGCCGACGAGAAGGACGCCCAGCTCGCCCTGGGGTTCATCGCCGCCGACCGGGTCCTGACCGTGGACGTGAAGGCGTCGAGCGACGCCGCCCTCGAAGCCGGTCTGGCGGGCGGGGTGACCTTCCGGGACGCGCACCACCAGGACTTCGTGCAGGGCAACATCAAGGCCCGGCAGCGCATGATCGCGCAGTACGCGGTCGCGGGCGCCCATGACGGCCTGGTCGTCGGCACCGACCACGCGGCGGAGGCGGTCTCCGGCTTCTTCACCAAGTACGGTGACGGCGCCGCCGACGTCGTCCCGCTGACCGGCCTGACCAAGCGCCGCGTGCGGGCCTGCGCCGAGGCCCTCGGCGCCCCGGCCGAGCTGGTCTGGAAGACCCCGACGGCCGACCTGGAGACCCTCGACCCGGGCAAGCCCGACGAGGACGCGCTGGGCGTCACGTACGACGAGATCGACGACTTCCTGGAGGGCAAGCCGGTCGGGGAGGCCGCGTTCGACGCGATCGTCCGCCGCTACCGGCTCACCGACCACAAGCGCCGGCTGCCGATCGCTCCCTGAGTGCCCGAGTGCCTGAGTGCCTGAGTGCCTGAGTGCCTGAGCTGAGTCCCTGAGTCCCTGAGGGTGACGGGCGGAGACCATCCGGACGCGAGCCCGCGTGCCACGCGTCCGGACGGTGGTCCGCTGGGTGTGTCCTCGGAAGTCCCGAGCGGCACACCTGAAGGAGACAACGGCATGTTCGGACAGTCGAAGGCGTTCAGCGGCTTCTCGGTCGACGATCTCGACCGGGCCCGGCAGTTCTACGGCGACACCCTCGGGCTCTCGGTGGAGGACACCGGAGACGCGGAGATGCGGATGCTGACGATCAAGCTGGGCAGCGGAGCGAACGTCTTCGTCTACCCGAAGGACAATCACACGCCGGCGTCCTTCACGATCCTGAACTTCCCCGTGGACGACATCGAGGCCGCCGTCGACGAGCTGGCGAAGCGGGGCGTCTCCTTCGAGCAGTACCCGGACTTCGAGCACGACGCCAAGGGCATCGTGAGGACCCCGCGGGGCGGGCCCGCCATCGCCTGGTTCACCGACCCGGCGGGCAACGTGCTCTCCGTCCTCCAGGAGTAGTGCCCGGGCGTTCTCAGAGCGCCGTGGCGACGGCCCGTACGAGCCAGGCGTTGACGGAGAGGCCCTCCTGCCCGGCGGCCTCCTCGGCCCGGGACTTCAGGCGGGCCGGCAGCCTGAAGTTGACGCGTGCGGTGGCTGCGTCGTCCCCGTCGGCCGGGAGCGGTGCCGCTGCCGCTGCCGACACCGGGGCCGACGCCTGGGCCGGCGCGGGCTTCCGTGCGACGGAGGGCGCGAAGGGCGGCGGGGTCACGACGAACTCCGGGTCGTTCCCCCGCAGCCGTACGTCGACGGAGCCGGGCGCCAGCTCGCCGGTGACCTCGTCCATGGCGGCGCAGAGCGCGTCGAGCAGGGTGAGCCGCGCCGCCGACTCCAAGGGCGCGGCGAGCCGCTCGGCGAGCGCACCGGCCTCCTCCCCGCCGGTGGCGGCGGCGACGGCGAGTTCGTGGCGGAGGTTCTCGACGTACGGCATCAGATCCATGGCGCCATAGTGGCATCATCGTGGCGCCATCGCAAGGGTGGCGTGGCGCCATGCCGCCTGGGTGCGGACCCCGAACGGACCGGTCCGGCGTGCGCCGCGCGGGGCCGGGACCTGCAATGGGGGGATGACCGCGCCTCCCGACGACTGCCTCGCGCGCAACGAGTGGATCTGCGGCGACTACCTCTCCTCGCGGAGCGAGATCCTCGGCGACTCCGTCCTCCAGCACCTGGAGCTGACCGTCGTCTCGGTCGTCCTCGGGCTGCTCCTCGCCGTCCCGCTCGCCGTCGCCGCCCGCCGCTGGCGCTGGGCCGCGGGACCGGTCCTCGGGATCACCACGATCCTCTACACGATCCCGTCCCTCGCGATGTTCTCGCTGCTCCTGCCGGTCTACGGACTCAGTGCCTCGATCGTGATCGCGGGGCTCGTGCTGTACTCGCTCACCCTGCTCGTGCGGAACATCCTGGCCGGTCTCCGCGCCGTCCCCGAGGAGACCCGGCAGGCCGCGCGCGGCCTCGGCTACGGCCCCGTCCGGCTGCTGCTCACCGTCGAACTGCCGCTCGCGCTCCCCGCCGCGATGGCGGGGCTGCGCATCGCCACCGTCTCCGCCGTCTCCCTGGTCACCATCGGCGCGATCGTCGGACACGGCGGTCTCGGCAACCTCATCTACTCCGGGATGAACAGCTACTTCAAGGCGCAGGTCCTCACGGCCTCCGTCCTCTGCGTGATCATCGCCGTCGCCGCCGATCTGCTCCTGCTCGGCCTGCAGCGGCTGCTCACCCCCTGGACCCGGAGGCAGGCCGCGTGAACACGCTCCCCGCGACCTGGGACTGGCTCACCACCGGCGCCAACTGGTCCGGCGACAACGGGGTCTGGCACCGCCTCGCCCAGCACCTCTACCTGACGGTCGTCTGCCTGGCGCTGAGCTGCGCGGTCGCGCTCCCGGTGGCGCTCGTCCTCGGACACCTCGGCAAGGGCGGGGCGCTCGCCGTCAACCTCTCCAACGTCGGTCGCGCCGTGCCCACCTTCGCCGTCCTCGTCCTGCTGCTGCTCAGCCCGATCGGCACGTACGGGGACTGGCCGACGATCATCGCGCTCGTCCTCTTCGCCATCCCGCCGCTGCTCACCAACGCGTACGTGGGGATGCGCGAGGTCGACGCCGATGTCGTCCGGGCCTCGCGCGGCATGGGGATGACGGGCCGGCAGCTGCTCCTCGGGGTGGAGCTGCCGCTCGCGCTGCCGCTGATCCTCACCGGGGTCCGGATCGCCGCCGTGCAGCTCGTGGCCACCGCGACCGTCGCGGCGCTCGCCGGGGGCGGGGGCCTCGGCCGGATCATCACCGCCGGGTTCAACCTCGCCTCCACTCCGCAGGTCGTCGCGGGCGCGGTGCTCGTCGCCGTCTTCGCGCTGATCGTCGAGGGCCTCTTCGAGGGCGCCCAACGGCTCGGCCCCGCTTGGGCGCGGGGGAGCGCGGGGTGAGGGCGCGGCGAGCGGCGGTGACGGCGGTACTCGCCCTGCTCGCCCTCGCGGGCTGCGCGACGGGACCCTCCCTGGAGAACCAGGGCGAGGTCACCGGCTCACCCGGCGACAGCCGCCATCTCACCATCGGCTCGGCCGGGTTCACCGAGAGCGACCTGCTGGCCCAGATGTACGCGTTGCTCCTCGAAGAGGCCGGCTACAGCACGAAGATCCTCGCGGTCACCAACCGGGAGATCTACGAGCCGGCCCTGGAGAACGGCCAGATCGACGTCGTGCCGGAGTACGCGGCCACCTTCGCGGACTGGCTGAACGCCAAGGCCAACGGGCCGGACGCGCCGACCGTCGGCTCGCCCGACCTGACCACCACGATGACCGCGCTGCGCGGGCTGGCCGCACCCCGGGGGCTGACCGTCCTCGACCCGGGCAGGGCCGTCGACCAGAACGCCTTCGCCGTCACGCGCGGGTACGCCGCCGAGCACGGGCTCAAGACGCTGAGCGACCTCGGCGCGGCGAAACTGCCCGTCCGGCTCGCCGCGGGCGACGAGTGCGTCCAGCGGCCGTACTGCGCCCCGGGGCTGCGGGAGACGTACGGGATCGACATCACGCACGTCGACCCGAAGGGCGTCGGCACCACGCCGGCGAAGCAGGCGGTGCAGAGCGGCCAGGACCAGATGGTCCTCACCACGAGCACCGACGGCACGCTCGACGAGTTCGGCCTGGTGCTGCTCGCCGACGACAAGGACCTCCAGAACGCCGACCACATCGTCCCGGTGGTCAACCACTCCCGCGCGGGGAGCGAGGGCGTGACCGAGGCCCTCGACCGCCTCAACACGGTCCTGACCACGGCGGACCTGGCCGCCCTGAACGAGCAGGTGGACAGCTGGCGCCGGCTCCCCGAGGACGTCGCGCGGAACTACCTCCAGGAGAAGGGGCTGATCCGGGCGGAGTAGCCCGTCGGCCTCACGCGTCCGCGACCGAGTCGAACTCCACCTCGTCCCGGGCCACGCCCCGGGCGTCCGCGTCCACCGAGCGGCGCAGCGCCTCGTGGAGCTTGGCCGGGGTGAGGACGCCGAGGAAGCGCGTCCCGTCGAGGACGGCGACCCAGCCGGCGTCGTGCTGGAGCATCTCGCTGAACGCGTGCTTCAGTGGGGCGCCCACCGGCACCCAGGCCTCCATGCGGCGGGCCAGATCGCCGACCGTGCCCTCCCGGCCGGCGAGCGCCAGGGCGTCGGCCGCCACCCAGCCGTGCAGGTCGCCGTCGGCGCCGAGCACGACCGCCCAGCGGGCGTCGTCGGCGCGCAGCCGGGCGGCCGCGTCGGACGCCGACTCGTCGAGGCGGGCGACCGGCGGCTGCTCCAGGTCGTCCGGCTCGATCGTGGTCACCGAGAGCCGTTTCAGTCCCCGGTCGGCGCCGACGAACTGCGCGACGTACGGCGTGGCGGGCGCGCCGAGCACGGCCGCCGGGGTGTCGAACTGCTCGATGCGGCCCTGCCCGTAGACGGCGATGCGGTCGCCCATCCGGACGGCCTCCTCGATGTCGTGGGTCACCAGGAGGACGGTCTTGCGCACGGTGGCCTGGAGGTTCAGGAACTCGTTCTGCAGCCGCTCGCGCACCACGGGGTCGACCGCGCCGAAGGGCTCGTCCATCAGCAGGACGGGCGGGTCGGCGGCGAGCGCGCGGGCCACGCCGACCCGCTGGCGCTGGCCGCCGGAGAGCTGGGAGGGGTAGCGCGGGCCGTAGGTCTTCGGGTCGAGGCCGACCAGGTCGAGCAGTTCGGCGGCGCGGGCCCGGGCCCTGGCCTTCTTCCAGCCGATCAGGGCGGGCACGGTCGCGGTGTTGTCCAGGATCGTTCGGTGCGGGAAGAGCCCGACCTGCTGGATGACGTAGCCGATGCCCCTGCGGAGCTTGACCGGATCGACCGAGGCGATGTCCTTCCCGTCGACCAGGATCCGGCCCGAGGTCGGCTCGATGAGCCGGTTGACCATCATCATCGTGGTCGTCTTGCCGCAGCCGGACGGCCCGACCAGGGTGACCAGTTCGCCCTCGGCGACCTCGAAGCTCAGTCCGTCGACCGCCGTCGTGCCGTCCGGATACACCTTGCCGACCTGCTCGAACCGGATCATGGAACCACGCTAGGAGCCGCGAGGGCCCGGCGCACGGGGAGGGGTCCAGTAGGGGAGGGGACTTGTCATGACCCTTGCGAGACGGTCCGCCCGGCTGCTATTCATCTTTCGTTAGGAAAGTTTCCTTCCAATACCCCCGTCCGGGAGCCCCCCATGACATCGGCACGATCAGCACGTCTCCGGCTGCGATCCCTGGGCGCCGCCGGCACCGCCGCGGCCGCGCTCCTCATCGGCCTGGCCACCGCGCCCACCGCCGCGGTCGCGGCCCCCGTCACCCACGAGGCGGAGACCGCCGCCGTCTCCCAGGGCGTCGTCGAGTCCAACCACACCGGCTTCACCGGCACCGGCTTCGTCAACTACGACAACGTCGCCGGCAGCTCCGTGCAGTGGAACGTCGACGCCGCCCAGGCGGGCTCCGCCACCGTGACCTTCCGCTACGCCAACGGGACCACGACCAACCGGCCGATGGACATCGCCGTCAACGGCACCGTCGCCGCCGCCGGCACGTCCTTCGCCGGCACCGGCGCCTGGACCACCTGGGCCACCAGGACCGTCACGGTGAACCTCAAGGCCGGGGCCAACACCATCCGGGCCACCGCCACCACCGCCAACGGCGGCCCCAACGTCGACCACCTCAAGGTCGACACCGCCACCACCCCGCCCGTCACCGGCACCCCTGTCGAGATCAACGGCCAGCTGTCGGTCTGCGGCACCAAGCTCTGCAACCAGTACGGCAAGCCGATCCAGCTCCGCGGCATGTCCAGCCACGGCACCCAGTGGTACCCGCAGTGCCTGACCAACGGCTCGCTCGACGCCCTGGCCACGGACTGGAAGGCCGACATCCTGCGCGTCTCCACCTACGTCCAGGAGGACGGCTGGGAGACCGACCCCGCGAAGTTCACCAACCTCGCCAGCACCCTCATCGACCAGGCCACCGCGCGCGGCATGTACGTGATCGTCGACTGGCACATGCTCGACCCGGGCGACCCGAACGCCAACCTGGCCAACGCGAAGAAGTTCTTCACGGACATCGCGGGCCGGCATAAGGACAAGAACAACATCTTCTACGAGATCGCCAACGAGCCCAGCGGCGTGAGCTGGTCCGCGATCAAGAGCTACGCCGAGCAGATCATCCCGGTCATCCGGAACATCGACGGCAACGCCCCGGTCCTGGTCGGCACCCGCGCCTGGTCCTCCCTCGGCGTCTCGGAGGGCGGCAACGAGACCGAGGTCGTGAACAACCAGGTCAACGCCTCCAACATCATGTACACCTTCCACTTCTACGCCTCCTCGCACCGCGACGAGTACCTCGCCACCCTGTCCCGGGCCGCCGACCGGATCCCCATGTTCGTCACCGAGTTCGGCACCCAGAACTACGCGGGTGAGGGCGCCAACGACTTCGCGATGACGCAGAAGTACATCGACCTGATGGCGAGCAAGAAGATCAGCTGGACCAACTGGAACTTCTCCGACGACCACCGCTCGGGCGCCGTCTTCAAGACCGGCACCTGCAACAGCAACGGTCCCTGGACCGGCACGTCGTCCCTGAAGGAGGCCGGCGTCTGGATCCGGGACCGGATCAGGTCCGCGGACAGCTTCCCGACCTCCTGACCGACCCCCTGGAGGGCCGCCCGGCCCTCGATGCGCCCCCGCACGGCTCCCTGTGATGGACTGGACGGGCGGGGGCGCATCGAACAGGAGCAGCGTTGACCAGCTACCGCCAGCCCGGCCTCGTCCTCACCGACCACCGGTTCACCGTCCCGCTCGACCACGCCGTCCCCGACGGCGAACGGATCGAGGTGTACGGCCGCGAGGTCGTCGCGGGTGGCCGGGCGGGCGAGGACCTGCCGTGGCTGGTGTACCTGGAGGGCGGGCCCGGCTTCGGGGCCCGCCGCTTCATCGGCCCGCAGGCGTGGCTCGGCCGGGCCGTCCAGGAGTACCGCGTCCTCCTCCTCGACCAGCGCGGCACCGGCCACTCCACCCCCGCCAACCGCCAGACCCTGCCACTGCGCGGCACCCCCCGGCAGCAGGCCGACTACCTCGCGCACTTCCGCGCCGACGCGATCGTCCAGGACTGCGAGTCCATCCGGAAGCGCTTGACCGGCGGCGCCCCCTGGACCGTCCTCGGCCAGAGCTTCGGCGGCTTCTGTGTCACCCACTACCTCTCCGCCGCCCCCGAGGGACTGAGCACCGCGCTCGTCACCGGCGGGCTGCCCTCCCTGCACGCGGGCGCCGAGGACGTCTACCGGGCCGCCTACCCCCGGATCCGGCGCAAGGTCGAGGCCCACTACGCCCGCTACCCGCAGGACGTCGCCCGCGCCCGCCGGATCGCCGCCCACCTTCTGGAGCGCCCCGCGGCCCTGCCGAACGGCGGGCTCCTCACCGCCCGCGCCTTCCAGTCCCTCGGCATCCTGCTCGGCGGCGGCGAGGGCACCCACCAGCTCCACCTGCTCCTGGAGGAGGCCTTCGTCCCCACCGCCGCGGGCCCCGCGCTCTCCGACGACTTCCTGGAGAACGTCCAGGCCCAGCTCTCGTACGCCGGGCACCCGCTCTACGCCGTGCTCCACGAGGCCATCTACGCCCAGGGGCAGGGGCCGACCGCCTGGGCCGCGGAACGGGTCCGCGCGGAGTTTCCCGAGTTCGACGCGGAGAAGACCCTGGCGGGCGACGGGCCGCTGCTGTTCACCGGGGAGACCGTGCACCCCTGGCACTTCGAGACCGACCCGGCACTGCGCCCGCTGCGCGAGACCGCCCGCCTGCTCGCCGAGCGGACGGACTGGGCTCCCCTCTACGACCCCGCCCGGCTCGCGGCCAACGAGGTGCCCGTCGCCGCCGCCGTCTACCACGACGACATGTACGTCGACACGACCCACTCCCTGGAGACCGCGCGCGCGATCCGGGGCCTGCGGACCTGGGTGACGGACGAGTTCGAGCACGACGGCGTACGGGCCGGCGGCCCGCGCGTCCTGGACCGGCTGCTGTCGCTCGCCCGGGGCGAGTACTGACCGTCCGGCCGCGCCCCGTGCCGAAAAGTCCAAGCAGTGCGGCCTGATTGCGCATGGTGCCGCCGGGGCGCGGCCGGTAGAACTCCTCGGAGCACCGAGGAGAGGACCGGACCATGACCACCCACGTCAGTGCCGAGATCGCCGCCCAGCCCGACTGCTGGCGGCGGGCCGCGGACACCGCCGCCGACCATGCCCGGCTCCTGCCCCGCGCGGGTGAGCGGGTCGCCGTCGTCGGCTGCGGGACCTCGTACTTCATGGCCCGCGCGTACGCCGCCCTGCGGGAGTCCCTCGGTGCCGGCGAGACCGATGCCTTCCCGGCCTCCGACGAGACCCCGCTCGGCCGCGCCTACGACCGGATCGTCGCGCTCACCCGCTCCGGCTCGACCACCGAGGTGGTGACCCTGCTCGCCCGGGCCTCCGGCCGGATCCCGACGCTGGTCCTGACCGCCGTCCCCGACAGCCCGGCCGCCCTGCACGCGGACCGGGTCATCGGCCTCGACTACGCCGACGAACGGTCCGTCGCCCAGACCCGGTTCGCCACCACCGCCCTCCAACTGCTGCGCGCGGGCCTGGGCGTGGACCTCGGCCCCTCGATCGCGGACGCCGAACTCGCCCTGTACGAACCGCTGCCGGCGGTCTGGGAACGGCAGGCCCAGTTCACCTTCCTCGGCGCGGGCTGGACGGCCGGACTCGCCGACGAGGCCGCGCACAAGCTGCGCGGGGTGGCCCGCGCGTGGGCCGAGTCGTACGCGGCGATGGAGTACCGGCACGGGCCCATCGTCATCAGCGACCGCTCCAGCCTCGTGTGCTGCCTCGGGCCCGAGCCCGCCGGTCTGCGGGACGAAGTGGAGGCCACCGGGGCGCTGTTCGCCGCCGACGCCATCGACCCGGTGGCCGCCGTCGTGCGCGCCCAGCGGCTCGCCGTGACGCTCGCCGCGCGGCGCGGCCTCAACCCGGACCGCCCCCGGCACGCCACACGCTCGGTGATCCTTTCCGGAGCGCTCCGCGGCTGAAGGGCGTCGCCGAAGGCCCTGCTTCGGCCGCCTGAAGTCTCACTTGACCTGCTGTTTCACGGGCGAAGCCCCCCGGGAGCCGACGCGAGCAGTACACTCGCGCACCTCTCCAGGGGGAAGGAATCGCTCCATGCAGACGGGGTCACAGGCGGCAACAGCGACGGCTCCATTACTCAGTTGCGGCACTCCTGCCGAGCGTGCGGCATACGCACGGGCTGTCACGGCAGGTCTCGACTCCCTCCAGGTCCGACGACGTTTCGATGCCCGCCCCGGCGTGACCGCCGCCGCGGTGCTGGCCGCGATGCAGTCCCCCGACGCGGTCGGCCGAGCCCTGGCGCATGCCGAGCTGTCGCTGGCCGACTATCGCGGGGCCGTCCGCGAGTTCGCCCGAACGCGCCTGGCGCTGAGGCGAATGGGTGACAGGCTGGGCGCTGATGTGTGGTCGGTTCTCACCTGGGTGTCCTGGTTCGTCTGTGTCGCCGCCTACCTCTATCTGAAGGAGCCGAGTTCCGCCGCGTTCTGGCCCGAACCGGCGGTGCTCGTCAGCGTGCTGGCCGCGCCGCTCCTGCCCTCGTTCGTCGCCTTCGCCAAGGCTCGTTCGAGGCAGAACCTGAAGGATCAGGTGGCCCTGATCAGGGGCATCAGAGCGCTGTTCAGTGCCGTCCTCACCCTCCGCGCGGCGGCGAAGCGGTGGGAAGGCGATCTGCGGGACAACGGGATTCCCCCAGCGGCGCTCGCGGTGATCGACGAGCTCATGGGAGCCGATCCGCACTCGGTGCTGCTGCCCGGCCGTTATGACGGGCTACGCACCGGCACCGGTCACGATTGGGTGGTCGCCGGCGAGGCATCTCGCCAACTGGAGGGGAAACTCTCCGCGGTCGAAGGCGGAACGATTGCCGTATCCGGCCCTCGTGGGGCCGGCAAGACCACGTTGCTCCACGAAGCCGCAGGTGAGAAGGACTTCTCCATCACGATCCGCGTGCCGGCCGCATACCAGCCCTACGATCTGGTCTTCCTGGCGTTCGTCAAGCTGTGTGAACGATTCATCGCACGTGAAGGCTTCGAGGCACCACAGTTGGATCGACTGTCCGGCTTCGTGCGTACCCGGAAGCGCGTGCGCCGCGCCTTCCGGAGGCTGAGACGCGGACTCTTCTTCGGAGTGCCCGCCGCGGCACTGGTGGCACTCGGAATATGTGCTGCGGTGCGGGCCTCCTGGGACAAGTACAACGTCCGTGTGCGCTCCTGGGCGGTCACGGTGGCCGACTGGGGCACGAACAACGCTCAGGACATCTGGCACGGCCGGAGCATCGGCGCCGGTCTCACCGTGACGCTGGTCGGCCTGTTCATCTGGCAACTGCGGAAATCCACCACGTGGCGGCGAAGGATCCTTCGAGGCCCTGTCGCGCTGCTGCGCATCGCGGCGACCTGCCTCATGGTCGGCCCGGTCCTGAGCCTCCCGTTCGACCCCGAACTCAATCGTCACCTCTCGAAACTGGAGAACCTGACGACCTTCGGCGCGCTCCAAGCGCTGTCGATCATGCCCTTGCTGGTCATGTCTCTTGCCGTGTTCCTCATCGGCACCCGAAGCGCCGGCCTCATGAAGCAACGCCTGTGGGAGGCGGCCGGCTTTGCGCTCCTCCTGCTGGCCGCGCTGATCGTTGTCCAGAGCGACACGTTCCAGGCGCTCTTCCTCGACTCGGAGAACCCTGTCCGGGTCGCCTGCTTCGTGGCCGGTCTCCTGCTGCATCGCGTCAGCCGCTGGCGAGGCAGGCCGGAGGAACCCGGACTCGTCGCCAAGTGTCGCAACCACCTCTATCAGCTGAAGACGACGCAGTCGACCTCGGCCACGTTGAACATGGGCCTCGCGGGGGCCGCGGTTCTCGGCAGCGCCCACGCCTCCTCGCTCGCCAGTGTTCCCCCGAACTTCCCCCAGCTCGTCGAAGACCTGCGGGCACGCCTGGCCGAGGTCGCGGAGTACGTGCACCTGCAGCAGGGGCGCACCATCATCTGCATCGATGAACTCGACCGTCTGGGGTCGGAGCAGCAGGCCCTGCAATTCCTCAGCGAGGTCAAGGCGATCCTGGGTGTTCCCCGGGTGTACTACCTCATTTCGGTCGCCGAGGATGTCGGTGCCGCCTTCGTTCGCCGAGGGCTGCCGCACCGCGATTCCACGGACAGCTCGCTCGACGACATCCTGCACGTGCAGCCCGGTGACCTCGCGCAGTCGATCGCCATCATGGGCAAACGTGCGAGCGACCTCCCCGAGCCGTACGTCCTCCTCGCGCACGCCCTCGCGGGAGGCCTCCCCCGGGATCTGATCCGATACGGACGCCGCATGCTGGAGATGCACGCGGAGATCTCCTCGGCCCAGCAATCACCAGCCGTGGAACTCAAGGAGATCTCCGGGCGCCTGATCGTGGAAGAGCTGTACGACACGCTGGCCGGCTTCCGCACCCTTCTCGCGAAGCAGCAGTGGACGCACGAGAACGCGGGCTGGCTGTCCAGCTACCGCATCGTGATAGACCACCTGCGTCATTCGCTCCTTGGCACCACGACCGAACTCATGGGAGCTCTGGAATACCTCGCGGCTTCGGGAGCGGTTCCACCGACGGGTGCTCCGACCGAGCCGCCGGAAGCTGCTCGGCAACTGATCACCGAAGCATCGGCATACACGTACTACGCGCTCACCCTCCTGCAGATCTTCCGCCCCGACGACTTCGAGGACCGACGCGTCCGTGCGAGTGCGACACCGGCGGGGCGGTTTCCGTACCTTGCCGAGGCCAGGCTCGAGTTGACGGTCTCTCCGCACAGCGCGCGGCCACTGATCGACGCGGCCCGAGGGGCCTGGAGCCTTCGGGTGCTCAGCAGCACGCTGCTGCCCGCCCGCGTTCCCCCGGCTCGGACCTAGGGTCTTTCGTTCGGACCAGGCCGGGCCGGTGGGCCCGATCCGAACGAAAGACCTGGGTGCACCCCGGGGACCGTATCCTGCGCCCATGATCGACGAGACGAGCACCACCGACCTGGCCGACCTGCCCGACGACTGGCAGCGCGCGCTCGCCGTGGTCGCCCACCCGGACGACCTGGAGTACGGCTGCGCCGCCGCCGTCGCGGGCTGGACCGACGCCGGCAAGGAGGTCGTGTACGTCCTCGCCACCCGGGGCGAGGCCGGCATCGACACCCTCGACCCCGCCACCTGCGGGCCCCTGCGCGAGCAGGAGCAGCGGGCGAGCGCCGAGGTGGTCGGGGTGTCGGCGGTGGAGTTCCTCGACCACCGGGACGGCGTCATCGAGTACGGCCTCGACCTGCGCCGTGACATCGCGGCGGCGATCCGGCGCCACCGCCCCGAGCTGGTGGTCACGCTCAACCACCGTGACACCTGGGGCCCTGGGCCGGGCGGCTTCTGGAACACGCCCGACCACGTGGCCGTCGGCCGGGCCACGCTCGACGCGGCGGGCGATGCGGGCAACCGCTGGATCTTCCCCGAGCTGACCGAGCGGGGCCTGGAGCCCTGGAACGGCGTCCGCTGGGTGGCCGTCGCCGGATCGAGCACCCCGACCCACGCCGTCGACGCCACCCCGGGCGCCGAACGCGCCGTGCACTCGCTGCTCGCCCACCGCGCCTACATCGAGGGACTCACGGACCAGGACCCCGAGGAGTATGTCCGCGGCTTCCTGGCCCAGAACGGCGAGCGCTTCGCCGCCCGGTACGGCGGCCGGCCCGCCGTCGCCTTCGAACTGTTCTCCCGCTGAGGCCGAGGCGCCACGGGCTTCCTCCCGTGGCGCCGACCCCTTAGCCTGACCCTTCATCTGACGATCCGTCAGGGGCAGGGAGGCGCGCGGTGATCGACACGCTCGACAGGGAGATCCCGGAGGGTGAGGAACGGCTCACGCTCCTCGTCGAGGACGGGGTCGCCGTGCTGACCCTCTGCCGTCCCGAGAAGCTCAACGGGTGGAGCTGGGAGGCCAGTCGGCAGCTCGGGATCATGGCCGACCGGATCCGCTTCGACGAGCGCGTGCGCGTCGTGCTGCTGCGGGCCGAGGGGCGCGCGTTCTGCGCGGGGATCGACGTCACCGCTCCCGGCGGCGGCATCACCGGGCGGACCACCGCCGAGAAGATCCAGCGGTACGAGGAGGGCATCCGCTGGGCGCACGAGCGGTTCGCCGCGCTCGCCCGGCTGCCGCAGCCGGTCGTGGCCGCCGTCCAGGGCTACTGCCTGGGCTTCGGCTTCGAGCTGGCCCTCATGGCCGACATCCGGATCGCCGCCGACGACGCCGTGTTCGCCCTTCCCGAGGCCGGGATCGGTGTCGCCGTCGACGCGGGCGGCGATCTGCGGATCGCCCGGGAGGCGGGCGCGGGCTGGGCCAAGTACCTGGCCCTCACCGGCCGCCGGATCGACGCGGCGACCGCCGAACGGCTCGGGCTCGTCCAGCTCGTCACCGGGCGCGACGAGCTGGCGGCCACCGCCCGCGAGACGGCGGCCGCCATCGCGGCCGCCGCGCCCCTCGCGGTCCGGGCGATCAAACGCGACATCGACGCCTACGCCGACCAGGGCCTGGCCGCCGTCCTCGACCGCACGGCCTCCGCCGCCGCCCTGACCCTCTCCTCCGCCGACGCCCGGGAGGGCTACGCCGCCAGGGCGGCCCGCCGGACCCCGCGCTTCGAGGGAGGCTGAGCCGCGCCCGGCGCTACTGCTGCGGCGCGGGCTTCAGGACCGCGAAGGGGGCGCCGAACGGGTCGGCCAGCCACGCGATGCGGCCCACGTCGGGGATGTCCGCCGCCGGCATGACGACCGAACCGCCGTTGCCCTGGGCCCGGGCGACGACGTCGTCCGCGTCGGCGACGGCGAAGTACGGAATCCAGCGGGCGTGGTTCCCGCCCTCCTGGAGCTCGGCGACACCGCCGAAGGAGGTGTCCTCCAGGTCTCCCTCGGCCGTGGACAGCACCCGGTACGTCATGCCCGGCGCCTCCATCTCCTGCGAGCGCCAGCCGAACAGCTTCCCGTAGAAGTCGAGCGCGGCCAGGGGATCGGGCACGTGCAGCTCTGCCCAGCACAGCGTGTTGTTCTCCGAGGTCCGCTGAAGACCCTTCGTCGTCCCCGGCTGCCACAGCGCGAACTGCGCGCCCGCCGGGTCCGACAGCTGCGCCATCCGCCCGGCGTCCATCACGTCCATGGGCTCGGCGCGCACCGAGCCGCCCGCGCTCTCGGCGGCCTTCGCGGTGGCGTCGGCGTCGGGGGTCTGGAAGTACAGCGTCCACGCGCTGCTCGCCCCCTCCTCGGTCAGCGGACCGAGGGCGGCGACCGTCTGCCCGTCCTGCTGGAAGAACCCGTAGCCGCCGGCGTCCGGACCGGCCGAGGCGAACTCCCAGCCGAAGACGGCGGTGTAGAACGCCGCCGCGCCCGCCGTGTCCGGGCTGCCGAGGTCGACCCAGTTGGGCGAGCCCTTGGTGAAGTCCGTACCGAGCATGTGGTGTGCCTGCCTTTCGGTGTCTCAGGAGGTCCTTCCGGCCACCCTCGCCGATCCTCGCGCCTCGCCACCGCCCCCGCAGCCGCAGTCGCGCGGGTTCATCCGCGTGGACCAACCCGCCCCGTCACTCGCCGAACGGCCCCCGGCCCAGCTGCTCCCGGACCGGCACCACGGGATCGTTCACCAGAACGCGCCGCTGCCAGTTCGCGCCGTCCACGACCAGGGTGTGCCCGGAGACGAACCGGGCGTACGGAGAGGCCAGGAACGTCGCCGCCCAGCCCAGCTCACGCGGGTACCCGACGCGGAGCGCCGGCTGCCGGGCGTCCTGGAGCGGCGCCCGCGCCAGCGCGCCCCGGATGTCGGCCGTCATGTCCTCGTGCGGCATCAGCCCCGGAACAAGACCGTTCACCTGGATCCCGTACGGCCCCCACTCCACCGCCAGGGTCTCCACCAGGTTCTTCACCCCGGCCTTCGCCGCCGCCGAATGGGCGAACCCGGGGCCTCCGGTCCAGGCGTAGGAGGCACCGACGTTGACGACGGAGCCGGGGGTGCGCGCCGCGAGGTGGCGGCGGGCGAACTCCCGGGTCATGAACCAGGTCCCGGTCAGCGTGATGTCGACCACCGCCCGCCAGCCGTTCGGCGACAACTCCTCCGCCGGAACAGGAAAGTTGGCGGCCGCGTTGTTCACGAGCACGTCCGGCCGGGCGCCGAGGGCGCTCTCGCAGGCGTCGAAGGCCCCGGCGACCGAGCCCGGTTCGCGGATGTCGCAGACCGCCGTCGCCACCCGGGTCCCGGCGATCGCCGCCAGTTCCCGCCGGGCGGCCTCCAGGCGGGCGGCCGTCCGGCCGACGATCATCACCTCCGCGCCGAGGCGCGCGAACTCGGCCCCGATCGCCTTCCCGAGTCCCGTCCCGCCACCCGTCACCAGGACCAGCCGCCCCTCGTACGTCCCCGGCGGCAGCGCGCTCGCGCCGAGCGGGGGAGGGGCGGGCAGCCCCGGCGGGTCCGTCGCTTCGTCGGTCATGCCGCATCGATAGCGCGCCGGCGCCAAGAACTGAAGACCCGTCAACTCACCTTCGGTGCTCGACGTTCGGCGGCCGCGACCTTGCGTTCCAGCTCCTCCGCGATCAGCTCCATGTTGATCGCCACGCCGGCCCGGTAGCCACCGCTCGCCGCGTTGATCACCTGTTCCTGGGCGCCGATCGCGTTGCCGGCCGCCCACACGCCCGGCACGCTCGTCCGGCCGGTCTCGTCCACGGCCACGAAGGCGCCGAGCGGTGTCTCGCGGGTCTCGGCGCCCAGCGCGGTCAGCAGACCGTCCCTGGGCGTCATCCGCGTACCGACGAAGAGCACATCACGCTCCACGACCCGGCCGTCCGCCATCCGTACGCCGACGAACCGGTCGCCCTCGACGGCGAGGCCGGCCACCTCGCCCTCGACCACGTCGATCCCGGCGGCCGCCACCCGCCTGCTCTGCTCCTCGTCGAGCGGCCCGGCCGTGTGCAGGAACAGGGTCACGTCCGGGGACCAGTGGGAGACGATCAGTGCCTGGTGGGCGCCGAAGGCGGGGTGCGCGAGCACCCCGAAGGCCCGGTCGCGGACCTCCCAGCCGTGGCAGTACGGGCAGTGCAGCACCTCCCGCCCCCACCGCTCGGCGACCCCGTCGATCGCGGGCAGCTCGTCGACGAGCCCCGTCGTGACGACGAGCCGGCGCGCCCGGACCCGACGGCCGTCGGCCACGGTGACGACGAACCCTTCGGCGCCGTCCCGTACGGCCGCCGTCACGCGGCCCGCCGTCCACTCCACCCCGTACGCGGCGATCTCGCGCCGTCCCGCCTCCAGGAACGCGGCCGGGCTCATCCCGTCCCGGGAGAGGTAGCCGTGCATGTGGGCGGCGGGGGCGTTGCGCGGCTCGCCCGCGTCGACGACCAGGGTCCTGCGCCGCGAGCGGCCGAGGATCAGGGCCGCGCTCAGCCCGGCAGCACCGCCGCCGACCACCACGACGTCGTACCGCTCGGGTTCCTGTGTGTCCATGTGTGCGCTCATGAGGGGAGCGTCGCCCCCGGGTGGTGGTCCCGACAAACATTCTTGCCGTTTCGGCAACCGGAGGCATCATGGAGGCATGACCGATCCCGTGCCCGAACCTGCGACCGCACCCGTGACCGCACCCGTGACCGAACCGGCGACCGACACCGGCGACGAGCGCATCGACGCCGTCCTGAACGAGGTCGGCCCACGGCTGCGCCGGATCCGGCGCGAGCGCGGCGCGACCCTGGGCGACCTCTCCGCCTCCACGGGCATCTCCGTGAGCACGCTCTCCCGTCTCGAGTCGGGCCGCCGCAGGCCCAGCCTGGAGCTGCTGCTCCCCATCGCCCGCGCCCACCAGGTGCCGCTGGACGAACTGGTCGGCGCGCCCCCGGTGGGCGACCCCCGGGTCCGGGCCAAGCCGATCGTGCGCCACGGCCGCACGATGTTCCCGCTCACCCGCCAGCCGGGCGGCCTGCAGGCGTACAAGGTGGTCCAGGAGAAGCCGTACGAGCAGCCCGACCCCCGGGTCCACGAGGGGTACGAATGGCTCTACGTCCTCTCCGGGAGGCTCCGGCTCGTCCTCGGGGAGCACGACGTGGTCCTCGGGGCGGGGGAGGCGGCCGAGTTCGACACCCGCGTGCCGCACTGGTTCGGGCCCACGCCTGAAGGGCCGGTGGAGTTCCTGAGCCTCTTCGGGCCGCAGGGCGAGCGGATGCACGTCCGGGCCCGCCCGAAGCAGTCCTGAGGTCCGGTGCGGGCACCCCGGCGCGACCCGGGCAAGAAGTCCGCCGCACATGGTTCCACGGACACAAGCGACCGCTTAGTATGCGACCGACCGTGCAGTACGGACGACGGCTGGTGGAGGACCGCGATGCAGGCATGGCGAGTGCACGAGAACGGCGAGCCGGGCGAGGTGATGCAGCGCGACGAGGTGGAGCCGCCCACGCCCGGCGAGGGGCAGCTGCTGCTCCGGGTGCGCGCCGCCAACGTCAACTTCCCCGACGCCCTGCTCTGCCGGGGCCAGTACCAGGTGCGGCCCCCGCTGCCCTTCACCCCGGGGGTGGAGATCTGCGGCGAGACCGAGGACGGCCGCCGGGTCATCGCCACCCCCGCCCTGCCGTACGGCGGCTTCGCCGACTACGCGCTCGCGGACGCGGCGGCGGTGCTGCCCGCCCCCGAGGCCCTCGACGACGCCGAGGCGGCCGCGCTGCACATCGGCTACCAGACCGGCTGGTTCGGTCTGCACCGTCGCGCCGCCCTGAAGGAGGGCGAGACGCTGCTGGTGCACGCCGCCGCGGGCGGCGTCGGCAGCGCCGCCGTCCAGCTCGGCAAGGCGGCCGGTGCCACCGTCATCGGGGTCGTCGGCGGAGCCGACAAGGCCGAGGTGGCCCGGGCGCTCGGCTGCGACGTCGTCGTCGACCGGCGCTCCGAGGACGTCATCGCCGCCGTCAAGGAGGCCACCGCCGGCCGGGGCGCCGACGTGATCTACGACCCCGTCGGCGGCGAGGCGTACGCCCAGTCGGCGAAGGTCGTCGCCTTCGAGGGCCGGATCGTCGTGGTCGGCTTCGCGAGCGGGGCGATCCCCTCGCCCGCCCTCAACCACGCCCTGGTCAAGAACTACTCGATCGTCGGGCTCCACTGGGGCCTGTACAACCTCAAGGACCCCGCGGCGATCCTGCGCTGCCACGAGACCCTCACCGAGTACGCCGCCAAGGGCCTGATCAAGCCCCTGGTCAGCGAGCGCGTCCCGTTCGAGGCGGCGGCCGACGCCGTGCAGCGCGTCAGCGAGGGCGTCACCACCGGCCGGCTCGTCGTCCTCCCGGAAGGAACCGCGTGATGGCGACCGTGATCGACGCCGACGAACTGCGCTCCCGCACCCGCCGGTTGCTCGCCGAGCACCCGCCCGCCGGCACGGACCGCACCGACTTCCTGCGCGCCCGCTTCGACGCGGGGCTCGCCTGGGTCCACTACCCCGAGGGCCTCGGCGGCCTCGACGCCCCGCGCGCCCTGCAGGCCGTCGTGGACGCCGAACTGGCCGCCGTCGGCGCCCCCGACAACGACCCGCGCCGCATCGGCATCGGCCTCGGCATGGCCGCGCCGACCCTCCTCGCCTACGGCTCCGACGAGGTCAAGGAGCGCTTCCTCAAGCCGCTCTGGGTGGGGGAGGAGGTCTGGTGCCAGCTCTTCAGCGAGCCCGGCGCCGGCTCCGACCTCGCCGCGCTCGGCACCCGCGCCGTCCGGGACGAGGCCACCGGCGACTGGATCGTCAACGGGCAGAAGGTGTGGACCTCCAGCGCCCACGTCGCCCGCTGGGCCATCCTCATCGCCCGCACCGAGCCCGACCTGCCCAAGCACCAGGGCATCACGTACTTCGTCTGCGACATGACCGACCCGGGCGTCGAGGTGCGGCCGCTGCGCCAGATCACCGGCGAGGCCGAGTTCAACGAGGTCTTCCTCACCGACGTCCGTATCCCCGACGCCCACCGGCTCGGCGCGGTCGGCGACGGCTGGCGGGTCGCCCAGACCACGCTCATGAACGAGCGGGTCTCCATCGGCGGCGCCCGCATCCCCCGCGAGGGCGGCATGATCGGCCCGGTCTCGCGGACCTGGCGCGAACGCCCCGAACTGCGCACCCACGACCTCCATCGACGCCTCCTCGACCTCTGGGTGGACGCCGAGGTGGCCCGCCTCACCGGTGAGCGGCTGCGCCAGCAGCTCGTCGCCGGGCAGCCGGGCCCCGAGGGCAGCGCGATGAAGCTCGGCTTCGCCCGGCTCAACCAGGCCATCAGCGGTCTGGAGGTCGAACTCCTCGGCGAGGAAGGGCTGCTGTACGACGACTGGACCATGCGCCGCCCCGAGCTGGTGGACTTCACCGGCCGCGACGCCGGCTACCGCTATCTGCGTTCCAAGGGCAACTCGATCGAGGGCGGCACGACCGAGGTCCTGCTCAACATCGTCGCCGAACGCGTCCTCGGCCTGCCCGCCGAGCCCCGCAACGACAAGGACGTCGCCTGGAAGGACCTCGCGCGATGACAAGTGCCCTGCTCTACACCGAGACCGAGGACGACCTGCGGGCCGCCGTCCGCTCCCTGCTCGCCGACCGGGCCGAACCGGGCGTGCTGCTCGGCCGGATCGAGACCGGCGACCCGTACGTCCCCGGCCTCTGGAAGTCCCTCGCCGGCGAGATCGGCGCGGCCGGGCTCCTCGTCCCCGAGGAGCTCGGCGGCCAGGGCGCGAGCCACCGCGAGGCGGCCGTGGTCCTGGAGGAGCTGGGACGCGCGGTCGCCCCGGCTCCGTACCTGACCAGCGCCGTGGTCGCGACCGAGACGCTGCTGGCCCTGGACACCGGCAGCGCCCCCGTCGCCGAGCTGCTGGCCGCTCTCGCCGCGGGGCGCACGGTCGGGGTGCTCGCGCTGCCGCTGTCCACGGCCCCGGGCGCCGCGGTCCCGACGTCCGGCCCGGTGAGCGGCGTCGCCGACGCGGCCGCCGCCGACGTCCTGCTCGTCCCGCGGCCGGACGGCCTCTACGCGGTCCCCGCCGACGAGGCCACGATCGCCCCGCTGACCCCGCTGGACCTGACCCGTCCGCTCGCGACGGTGACCACCGCGCCCGGCACCGGCACCCGGCTCGCCGACGCCGACACCGCCCGCGCGGCCGTCGAGCGTGGGCTGCTCGCCGGCGCCGGGCTGCTCGCCTCCGAGCAGCTCGGGCTCGCCGAGTGGTGTCTGGAGGAGACCGTCCGGCACACCCGCACGCGGTTCCAGTTCAACCGGCCGGTCGGCTCCTTCCAGGCGCTGAAGCACCGGATGGCGCAGCTCTGGCTGGAGGTCGTCAACGCCCGTGCCGCGGCCCGTGCCGCCGCCGACGCGCTCGCCACCGGCAGCCCCGAGGCCCCGCTGACCGTCGCCGTCGCCCAGGCGTACTGCTCGAAGGTCGCCGTCCACGCGGCCGAGGAGTGTGTGCAACTCCACGGCGGCATCGGCATGACCTGGGAGCACCCCGCCCACCTCGCGCTGAAGCGGGCCAAGTCCGACCAGATCGCCCTGGGTTCGGCGGGGCGGCACCAGGACACCGTCGCGGCCCTGGTCGACCTCCCGGCCCCCGTCTGACGGCGGGACGGGGCCCGGCAGCGCCGACGTAAGGGTCCCCCTGTGCCCGCACCCCTTTACATGCTGTTTAATTGCGAGTTGTTCGCAACAACAGTTGATCTTCAAAAGGGGTGTGGGCACGATGACCGCCCGATCCATACGCGGCACGGCCGCCGTCGCCCTGGCCGGGGCCCTGGCCCTGACGGCGGGGGCCTGTTCGAACCCGGGCGGCTCCGCCGCGGGCTCCGGCGGCGCGAAGGACTCCGCGGTCGTCGGCATCGCCTACGAGCCCGAGACGCTCAGCCCGCTCCTCGGCTACGGCAAGGACGGCAACTCCAAGATCTTCGACGGGCTCCTCGCCTTCGACGGGGACATGAAGCTGAAGCCGGCGCTCGCGGTCGGGCTGCCGCACATCAGCGACGGAGGCCTCACCTACACGTACACCCTCCGCAAGGACGTGGCCTTCAGCGACGGCGCCCGGTTCACGGCGAAGGACGTCGTCTTCACGTACCGGACGATCCTCGACCCCAAGACGAACAACCCCTCCCGCACCGAGCTCGACGCCCTCAAGAGTGTCGAGTCGGTCGGTGACGACACCGTCGTCTTCCGCCTCAAGTACCCCTACGCGCCCTTCGCCGAGCGCACCGTCCTCGGCATCGCCCCCGAGCACGTCGCGGGCAAGCAGGACGTCAACACCGGCGCCTTCACCACGAAGCCGATCGGCACCGGACCGTACGTCCTGACCGGCTGGTCCAAGGGCGAGAAGCTCAGCTTCGAGGCCAACCCCACCCACTGGGCCGGCGCGCCCGAGGTGAAGAAGTTCACCATGGCGATCGTCAAGGACGACGACGTCCGCGCCACCCGGCTGCGCTCCGGTGACCTCGACGGCGCCATCCTGCCGCCGAACCTGGCCGCCGGGTTCAAGAGCGACAAGGCGAAGAAGACGTACGCCGCCAAGACGTACGACTACCGCACCGTCACGCTCCCCACGCACAACAAGGTCAGCGGCGACGTCGCCGTCCGCCGCGCCCTCGACGTCGCCGTGGACCGGCAGGCCATGGTCGACAAGATCCTCGAAGGCGCCGGCAAGCCCGCCTACGGGCCCGTCCCCACCGACAGCGAGTGGTTCGCCAAGGGCACCGAGCGCCGCCACGATCTCGACGCCGCCAAGAAGATCCTCGACGAGGCCGGCTGGAAGCCCGGCGCCGACGGGGTCCGCGTCAAGGACGGCGTACGCGCCGAGTTCCCGCTCTGGTACCTCTCCGGCGACAAGCTCCGCCAGGACCACGCCCTCGCCTACGCCTCCGACGCCAAGAAGGCCGGCATCGACATCAAGACCCAGGCCGGCACCTGGGAGGTCATCGAGCCCCGGATGAAGACCGACGCGGTCCTCGCCGGCGGCGGCTCGCCCGGCGACCCCGACTTCGACCAGTACCTGCTGCTGACCTCCAGCCTCGGCGGCGACGGCTTCAACAACATGGCCTGGTACGACAACAAGACCGTCGACAAGGCTCTCGTCGACGGCCGGCAGACGAACGACCCGGTCAAGCGGCGCGCCGCGTACGACACCGTGCAGCGCGAACTGGTGAAGAACCCCGGCTACACCTTCCTCACGCACATCGACCACCTCTACGTGGTGAACGACGACTGGGACGGCCTGTCCACCCAGACCGAGCCGCACGACCACGGCCTCGCGTCCGGCCCCTGGTGGAACGTCGAGAGCTGGAAGCCCAAGGGCGCCGCGAAGTGAGCCGACGCCTCCCCTGGGGGGCCATGGCCCGGATGACGGGACGGCGGGCCCTGTTCGCCGCCCCCGTCCTCCTCGGCGTCACCTTCGCCGTCTTCGCCGTCGCCGAAGCGTCCCCCTTCGACCCCGTCAAGGCCTACGCGGGCACCGCCGGGCTCACCTCCTCGCAGGAGAACCTCGACCAGCTCCGCGCCAACCTCGGCGTCGACCAGCCGCTCACCACCCGCTGGTGGGAGTGGCTCACCTCGGCGCTCCACGGCGACCTCGGCGACTCCAGCGTCATGCGCCAGCCCGTCGCCGACGTCATCGCCGAACGGATCGGCTGGTCGGCGCTGCTCGCCACCACCGCCTTCCTCGTCGCCATCGCGCTCGGCACCGGCCTCGGCGTCCTCGCCGGGCGGCGCAGGGGCGGCCTGCTCGACCGGACCGTCAGCTCCGCCGCGTACACCCTGGAAGCAGCCCCCGCCTTCTGGCTCGGACTGCTCGCCATCTGGTTCTTCGCCCTCAAGCTCGGCGCCCTGCCCGCCGGCGGACTCACCGACACCGCCAGCGACACGGTCACCTTCGACCAGGTCGCCACCCACCTCGTGCTGCCCGCCCTCGTCCTCGGCGTCTCCCAGCTGCCCTGGTTCTTCCTGTACGTCCGCCAGGGCGTCGGCGACGCCCTCGAAGAGGACCCCGTGCGCGGGGCACGCGCGCGGGGACTGCGCGACCGGACCGTGCTGCTCGGCCACGCCCTGCGCTCGGGAATGCTTCCGATGCTCACCCTCGTCGGCTCCCGCGTCCCCGAACTCATCACCGGGGCGCTGCTCGTGGAGACCGTCTTCAGCTGGCCCGGTATCGCCGCCGCGACCGTGCAGGCCGCCACGTCCGTGGACTTCCCGCTGCTCGCCGCGCTCACCGTGCTCGCGACCGCCGCCGTCCTCCTCGGCAACCTCCTCTCCGACCTGCTGTACGGGCTCGCCGACCCGAGGGTGGGCTTCGATGGCTGACCCCCGCACCCGGCGCCTGCGCCTGTGGTCCTCGGCCGTGATCACCGGGGCCGTCCTCCTGGCCGTCCTGCTCGTCCCGCCGATCGTCCAGCTCGACGAACAGGCCGTCGACCTCTCCCTGAAGCTGCTGCCGCCGTCCTGGGAGCATCCCTTCGGTACCGACGACGTCGGCCGCGACCTGCTCCTGCGGTGCGTCTACGGCCTGCGGATCTCGCTGCTCGTCGGTCTGGTCGCCGCGCTCGTCGCGACCGTCATCGGCACCGCCGTGGGCGCGGCCGCCGCCTCCCTGGGCGGCTGGACCGACCGGGTCCTCATGCGGCTCGTCGACGCCTTCGCCTCCGTACCGCACCTGCTGCTGGGCATCTTCATCGTCGCCATGTTCCGGCCGGGCGTCTGGCCGGTCGTCGTCTCCGTCGCCCTGACCCACTGGCTGTCGACGGCCCGGATCGTCCGCTCCGAGGTCCTCTCGCTGCGCTCCCGCCCCTTCGTGGACGCGGCGATCTCCGGCGGCGCCTCACGATGGCGGGTGACCGTGCGCCATCTGCTGCCCGCCGTCCTGCCGCAGGCCGGACTGGCCGCCGTCCTGATGGTGCCGCACGCCATGTGGCACGAGTCGGCGCTCTCCTTCCTGGGCCTCGGCCTGCCCAGCCACCAGGCCAGCCTCGGCAACCTGGTGCAGTCCGCGCGCTCCTCGCTGCTCGCCGGCGACTGGTGGCCGACGCTCTTCCCCGGACTCCTCCTCATCGTGCCGACCCTGGCCATCGCCGGGCTCGCCGGGGCGTGGCGGGACCGGCTCAACCCGCGCCGCCGATCGGAGCTGATGCTGTGACCGCCCCGGACTCGCGTGTCGTACGCGCCCTGGAGGCGGTGACCGCCGAGAAGGCCGACGGCGCCGTCCTCAGCGTGCGCGGGCTCTCCGTCCGCTTCCGGATGCGCGGCGGACGCCACGTCGCCGCCGTCACCGACGCCGACTTCGACCTGGCGGCGGGGGAGTGCCTGGCCCTCGTCGGCGAGAGCGGCTGCGGAAAGTCCGTCCTCGCCTCCGCGCTCCTCGGCCTCCTGCCGGGCAACGCCGAGACCTCCGGCAGCGCGCTGCTCGACGGCGTCGACCTGCTCACCGCCGACGAGAAGACCCTGGCCCGTACGGTACGAGGCCGGCGCGTCGGTCTCGTACCGCAGAGCCCCGCCGCCCACCTCACGCCCGTGCGGACCGTCCGCGCCCAGCTGGAGGAGACCGTCCGCGAGCTGACCGGCACCGCGCGCCGGGAGCGCAGGGCGGCGGCCGAGAAGGCGGCGGAACGGGCCGCGTTCCCGGCCGGGCACCTCGACCGGTACCCGCACGAACTCTCCGGCGGCCTCGCCCAGCGCGCGGCCACCGCGCTCGCCCTGATCGGCGACGCCCCGCTCCTGCTCGCCGACGAGCCGACCACCGGCCTCGACCGCGACCTGGTCGACCGGACCGTCGACGAACTGCGCCGCCACGCCGACGACGGCCGGGCGCTGCTGCTCATCACCCACGACCTGGCCGCCGCCGAGCGGATCGCCGACCGGGTCGCCGTGATGTACGCGGGCCGGATCGTCGAGTCGACCCCGGCCCGCCGCTTCTTCGGCGAGCCGGGCCCCGGCCACCCCTACGCCCGCGGCCTCCTGAACGCCCTGCCCGACCGCGCGTTCACCCCGATCCCCGGCATGCCCCCCGAGCTGACCGCCCTGCCGCCCGGCTGCGCCTTCGCGCCCCGCTGCCCCCGGGCGACGGAGGCGTGCGCCACCCAGCCGCCCCTGCTCGCGGGCGTCGCCTGCCACCACCCGGAGGACCGGCCGACCGACGCACCCGGAGTGCCCCGTGCTTGAACTCGACTCCATCACCGCCGGATACGACCGTCGCGGCCCGGTCGTCCGGGGCGCCTCCCTGACGATCGCCCCCGGCGAGTCCGTCGGCCTCCTCGGCCCGAGCGGCTGCGGCAAGTCCACGCTCGCCCGGGTCGCCGCGCTGCTCCACCGTCCGGAGGCGGGGCGCGTCCGCGTCGACGGGGAATCCGTACGCGGCTGGCGCCACCGGGCGCCGCGGTCGCTGCGGACGGCTGTGGGCGTGGTGTTCCAGCAGCCCCGGATGTCCGCCGACCCCCGGCTGACGCTGCGCGACCTCATCGCCGAGCCCCTGCGCGCCACCGGCCGCCGCGCGGAGGCCGGGACGCGCCTCGCCGAGCTCGCCCCGACGGTCGGTCTCACCGAGGACCTGCTGGCCCGCCGCCCCCACGAGGTCAGCGACGGACAGCTGCAACGCGCCTGCCTGGCAAGGGCGTTGGTGCTCCGCCCGCGCTGGCTCATCTGCGACGAGATGACCGCCATGCTCGACGCCTCGACGACGGCCGCGCTCGTCGCGGCGGTGGAGACCTACCGCGCGGAGACCGGCGCGGGCCTCCTCGCCGTCGCCCACGACCGCGTCCTGCTGACCCGCTGGTGCGACCGCACGGTCGAGTGGACGGACTGCGTGACCGCGCAGAAGCCGTAGAACGGACCGGCCGTGCCCGTGATCGGCGTGTCCTTTCGTACGCTTGCCGTATGCGCATGCGGCCCACCCTGAGCTGGACACCGACCGAGGACCTGCCGCCGGGCACGACGGACCTGGAGCCGGTCGTCGACCTGGTGCGGGCGGGGCGTGTCCTCGTGCTCACCGGAGCCGGGATCTCGACCGAGTCGGGAATCCCGGACTACCGGGGAGAGGGCGGGAGCCTGAGCCGGCACACGCCGATGACCTACCAGGACTTCACCGCGGGCGCCCCGGCGCGACGGCGGTACTGGGCCCGCAGCCACCTCGGCCGGCGCACGTTCGCGCGGGCGCGCCCCAACGAGGGGCATCGGGCGGTGGCCGCGTTCGCGCGCGAGGGAGCACTGGCGGGGGTGATCACCCAGAACGTCGACGGGCTCCATCAGGCCGCCGGCAGCGACGGCGTCGTGGAGCTGCACGGCAGTCTCGACCGGGTGGTCTGCCTCGACTGCGGTGATGTCAGCGCGCGCGGTGAGCTGGCCCGGCGCCTCGAAGAGGCCAACCCCGGGTTCGACCCGGTTCCCGCCGCGATCAACCCGGACGGCGACGCCGACCTCACCGACGAGCAGGTCGCGGGGTTCCACGTGGTGGCGTGCGTGGTGTGCGGCGGGGTACTCAAGCCGGACGTGGTGTTCTTCGGCGAGACCGTACCGGTGGGGCGGGTGGAGCACTGCCGGGAGCTGGTGCGCGGGGCGGCGTCGGTGCTGGTCCTCGGGTCCTCGCTGACGGTGATGTCGGGACTCCGGTTCGTCCGGCAGGCCGCGCACGCCGGTACGCCCGTGGTGATCGTCAACCGGGATCCGACGCGCGGCGACACACTGGCCGCCGCCAGGGTCGCGCTGCCGCTCGGCGTCGCGCTCACCGCGGTCGCGGAGCGCCTGGACATCGACCTCGGCCGACCGGCGTGACCCGTCGCCCCACCGTCAGTTCTTCTGGAGCGTCCGGGTCATGCCCGCGATGAAGGTCGTCGTGAGGACCCAGCCGCAGCCGATCAGCAGATAGGCCAGCCACTGGAGGCTGTCCTGCGTCCAGTACCACGCGGTGCGCTGGCCGAGACCGCCGATGGGGATCAGGAGATCGAGGGTGTACACGAGCGGCTGGAACGGACCGCCTTCGCCCGGCTTCATCGGCGACGGTGTGTGCGCGTCGAAGGCCAGCGTGCCGAGGAGGGTCAGGACGACCAGCCAGAGGCCGGCCAGCCAGGGGCGGTAGCCGTAGCCGACCGTCAGGTCGAGCAGAAGTCCCCAGACGCGGTTGGCCGGGGGCAGCGTGCGGCGCCGGTGGCGCTGCTTGGCCAGGAGCACCCGACGGGCGTCGTCGTCGTGGCCGACGCTCCGGTACCAGCTCGCCAACTGCTCGTACGGCTGCGGGCTGTAGCCCGAGCTGCGCCGGATCCACTCCACCCGGTCGGCCACGGGCTCGCGCCTCACCGCGGCCTCCCGCCGTTCTCCCGCCTCGTCCACCTTGATCGTGCCGTAGACGAATCCGTCCAGCTCCACCACGTCCGGCCAGCTCTGCCGGCTGTCGTGGAGGTAGGAGACCCGCGCTCCGCGCAGGTCCACGGCGCCGGCCGGCGGCCGGGCGAGCGTGAAGTCGAAGTCGACCGCCTGCAGCAGCATGCCGAGCAGCACCGGGCCCTCGCCGTCCGGTGCCCCGTTCAGGACGGCCCCCTCGAACGACAGGCTGTCCGAGATCTGGGCGCCGCGCAGACGCACGGTCCCGTTCGCGGTGAACCCTCCGGAGAAGTTGAGCGAGGACGCCACGACGTTGTCCACGGCGAGGGCCACTCCGTCGGGACCGGGACTCTCCAGGCGCGCGCCCCGCATGAAAAGACCGCCCGGCAGCTGCGCTCCCCTCATCCGGACGCCGCCGTGGGCGACGAATCCGTCCCGGAAGAACACCCCGCCTTCGGACACCATCCCGCCCGCGGACACCGCCCACCCGCCGGGCGCGGTGATCTCGGCCCCGCTGAGGAGCACTTCGCCGGCCACATGGGCGTGGATGAGCAGGACGACGGTCACCTTGCCGTGGAACTGCGAGACGGGACCGCGGTCCATGACGCACCGGCGCAGATCGAGACGCCCCTCGATGCGGGAGGACCCGGCGTTCAGGCCGGGCAACCGGCTGCCGATGAGCGAGAGCGTCTGGGTGGACGCGGCGAACAGGTCCACGCTCTCCTCGAACCAGCACTCCTCCAGCCAGAGGGAGTGGCCGATCTGCGCTCCGGACAGGTTGAGGGGGCCGGTGATCCGCGCCCCCGCGAGCCGCAGTGACCCGACCGCGCCCGACTGCGTGGTGTTCGCGCCCAGGAGCAGCGCGGCGATCACCGCGGCCCGCACCGTGCGTTCGGCGCCCCACCGCCCGCCACCGCGTACGTGGTCGGCCTCGGGTGTTCCCGTACGCAGGTCCAGGCGGCGGCCGTCCGGGAAGGCGTCCCAGAGAGCGCGTTCCGGTGGCGTCAACTCATCGTAGGAGACCACCTTTCGAGGGTAATGCGAACCATCGGCGGACGGACGGCGTCCGCTCCACCAACTCCTGTGCGAAACAGTCAAGTTGGTGTCGTCCGGCGGCCATACTCGGTCGGGTCCGTGCCCACCCGTACCGCTTGGAGGCTCCCCATGGCGCCCCTGTCCCGGCGTACCGCCGTCGCCGCCCTCGCTGCCGGAGCCGCCGGGGCCGCCGGCCTCGCGCTGCCCGGCACCGCCGTCGCCGCCCACCGCGTCAGGCCCCTGCCGCAGGCGCACGCGCACAACGACTACCTGCACCCCCGGCCCCTCCAGGACGCCCTCGCCCACGGGTTCACCAGCGTCGAGGCCGACATCTTCCTCGTCGACGGGGAGCTGCTCGTCGCGCACGAGCCCGCCGAGCTCGACCCGAGCCGGACCCTCCGCTCGCTCTACCTCGACCCGCTGTTCGCCCGCGTGCGCGCCAACCACGGGGCCGTGTACCCGGGTTACCGCAATCCGGTGCAGCTGCTCATCGACATCAAGGCCGACGGCGTCGCCGCGTACCAGGAGCTGCACCGTCAACTCCGGCCCTACCGACGCATGCTGTCGACCTACGCCGCCGGTCACGTCCGGCTCGGTGCCGTGACCCCGGTCGTCTCCGGAGACCGCGCCGCCCGCGCCCCGATGGAGGCGCAGGCCTTCCGCCACGCCTTCTACGACGGCCGGCTCGACGACCTCGCCGCCGCGGCCCCCGCGCCCGCCTCCCTCATCCCGCTCATCAGCTCCAACTGGACCCACTCCTTCGGCTGGACCGGCACAGGGCCCTTCCCGGCCGAGGAACGCGACCGGCTCCGCTCGATCGTCCGGACCGCCCACGCACGCGGGCAGCGGGTTCGCTTCTGGGCCACCCCCGACGCTCCCGGACCCGCGCGCGACGCCCTCTGGAGCGAGCTGCGCGCCGCTCGGGTCGACCACATCAACACCGACGACCTCGCCGGGCTCCGCGCCTTCCTGAACCGCTGACACCGAATCCCACCCGTTCGGCCGACACGCCGTTCGGCCGGACGGCGCTCCCACTGGGCCACACTGGCCGCCGAACGCCGCGATTCCGGCGCGGCGCAAGGAGGGTGTGGGCGATGGCTGTGTCCGTTTCTGTCGTACTTCTCTTGCTCGTGCTTGCGGTGATCTTCCTCCGCAACGGCGGCCTCAAGTTCTCCCACGCGCTGGTCTGCGCCCTGCTCGGCTTCTTCCTCGCGGGCACGAGCATGGCGCCGACCATCCAGAACGGGGTCGCCGCCACCGCCAACGTGGTCAGCAGCCTCAAGCCGTAACGTTTCGGGTACATCAACTGCCCATGAAACCGGCGGCAGTTCCATGTACATCTCACGCACTCGGGCCTAACGTCGGCCGCCGGCGCGACCGACGTACGCACCCGAGGAGCCGTATTGACCACCTCCGCCGGGCGAGCCCGTGTGCTCGCCCTGATCGCCGTGGCGAGTGCGCTCGCCCTCGCGTTCGCCACCCCCGCCGCCCTCGCCGACGACATACCGCGAGCCCCAGGACACCGGCTCGTCGACGCCTACGAGGGAGCTCCCGCGACCGCCCGGCCCGTGCCGGGCGACGCGCCCGATCAGCATCCGTACCTCGCGCCGAACGGGCGCAGCGGTATGCACGCCGACGGCGCCGGCAGCGGCACCCACCCCTTCTCCGGGCCGCTCGGGCGCGACCCGCAGGTCTCCAGCGAGAAGATGGCCGCCGTCGGCGGCGAGTGCGCCACCGCCACCTTCGACGCGGGCGGCCGGCTCGTCACCGTCTGCGGAACGTTCTCGGGATTCCTGCTCAAGCTGCTCGACCCGCGCACCCTGGAGACCCTCGCCGAGTACAAGCTGCCGCAGCGCTCGTCGACCGTCGAGGCCATCACCCGGCTCGACTTCGAGAAGATCTTCAAGGACACCTCGGGCGGCGCCTACTTCTACCTCGACCACCAGGACCGGGTCGTCCTCGCCGACTCCCGCCAGCACGTCCTGCGGATCGCACACCGTCAGAAGGCCGACGGGGCATGGGAGTTCGTCGTCGAGAACGACTGGGACCTCACCCCGCTCGTCCCGCACGACTGCGTGAGCTGGACCAATCTCTTCCCGAGCGGTGTCTGCGACCCCATCACCTCCGTCATGCCGGACTACGACGGCAGGGTGTGGTGGGTGACGCGGCTCGGACGGGTCGGCACGGTCGACCCCGCCACCGGCACGCTCCGCTCGGTCCGGCTGGACGGCGAGGAGATCCAGAACTCCTTCTCCGTCGCCCGCGACGGCGTCTCCATCGTCTCCGACCACGCGCTCTACAGCTTCCGCGCCGACCCCGACGGCACCCCGCGCATCCAGTGGCGGCAGACCTACGACCGGGGGACCGGCACCAAGCCCGGCTCCGTGAACCAGGGTTCGGGCACCACCCCCGACCTGTTCGGCGTCGGTGACGCCTATGTCGCGATCACCGACAACGCCGACGACAGGATGAACGTCCTCGTCTACCGGCGCGGTGGGGACGTCCGCGACGCCGAACGCCTGGTCTGCAAGGTGCCGGTCTTCCGGTCGGGCGCCTCCACCACCGACAACTCCCTGATCAGCTGGGGAAACAGCCTCGTCGTCGAGAACAACTACGGCTACGAGAACCCCACCACGCTCACCTTCGGCCGCAGCGTCGTCGGCGGCGCCACCCGGATCGACGTACGGCCCGACGGCAGCGGCTGCGACACCGTCTGGGAGAGCGACGTCCGCTCGCCCTCCACCGTCCCCAAGCTCTCCACCGCCAACGGACTGCTCTACTTCTACGAGAAGCAGCCCAACCCCCTCGGCGTGGACGCCTGGTACCTGACGGCCGTCGACTTCCGCACCGGACAGCGCGCCTGGAGCCGGCTCACCGGCACCGGCCCCGCCTACGACAACAACTGGGCCCCGATCACCATCGGGCCCGACGGTACGGCGTACGTCGGCGTCTTCAACGGGATCGTCGCCGTCCGCGACGGCGGCTGACGGAGCGGGGGCGCGAGGGTGCCCGGCGCCGCGCGGCCCCGGGCACCCTCGCGCGTACGGATCGGACCCGGTACGGATCGGACCTCGTACGGTCAGACCATCTCGGGCATCTCTCCCACGGTGGTCTTTGTGTCGATCACCGCGAACGCCGCGCCCTGCGGGTCCATGACCGCCGCGAACCGCCCGAAGGGGCTGTCCATCGGCCCGAAGAGCTTCTGCCCGCCGAGGCTCACGGCCTTGTCCACCGCCTGGTCGCAGTTGTCGACGACGAAGTAGACCTGGATGTACGAGGGGATCTCGGACGGGAAGTCGTCCGGCGACATCCTCATCCGCCCCAGCACCGGCATCTCGCCGCCCAGGTCGAAGACCTTGAAGTCCATGGTGTCGTCGACCATCTTCTGTGCGTTGTAGCCGAACACCGAGGTGAAGAAGGCGTCAGATTTCTCCGGCTCCCGGGTGAAGACCTCGGCCCAGGTGTAGGAGCCGGGCTCGCCCTCCAGCTCGAACCCCTTGTGCGTACCGGGCTGCCAGACGCCGAACGTGACGCCGGCCGGGTCCTGGGCCAGGCACATGGAGCCGAAGTCGCCCACGGCCATCGGTTCCATCAGGACCGTGCCGCCGCTGCTCTTGATCTTCTCGGCCGTGGCGGCGGCGTCGGGCGAGGCGAAGTACAGACACCAGGCCGACTGCGGGGAGCCGTCCTGGCCCGGCATGGGCGGGACGACGGCCGCCACCGCCTTGCCGTCGCGGTACGCCTGCGTGTAGTTGCCGAATTCCGAGGAGGCTTCACCGAAGGTCCAGCCCAGCACGTCGCCGTAGAAGGTCTTGGCACCTTCGACGTCGGTGAACATCGCGTCGGTCCAGACCGGGGTGCCTTCAGGTCGTGCGGCCATGACGGATCTCTCTCTTCCGATCGAGGGGTGTGCGAAACGGTGTCGATGAGGTTGTCGCCACCCACGCTAGCCAGGGCTCGCGCGCACCGCTCGGTGACCGAACGTGTCCGGTCCGTGCCGGCAGGCCGTCGGCGGGAAGTCAGCGACGCGCGAAGACGCCGATGCCGTTCGGCACGGGACGCTCGGTGCCCCCGGAGGGGTGGTTGCGCACGGTGACGGACGGGGCGTCCGGCTCCCGGGTGACGAGCGTCGAGGAGCCGCCGCCGTCGAGGCTGAAGCCGTCGACGGCGCCCACCTGGTCGAGCACCGCCGCCACCTCGGCGACCGTCAGCCCGGTGCGGAACTCCGGGCCTCCGTCCAGGGCCATCAGCAGGAGCGTGCGGCCGCCGTCCGCGACCCCGGCCGCCGAGCGGACGGCGGTCGTCCGCCCGTCGAGACCGGGCAGTGGCTCACCGGCCCGCAGGACCGGATACCCGCCGACGGCGAGAAGGGACGGCACCCGGGAACCCTCCGCGACCAGTCGGTGGTGGACGCCGACCCGGTCGCCCACCCCCAGGGCCCGCAGCCGCCGCGCGCCGTCCTCCCGGCCCACCAGAACCTCGGAGCCCTGCGGAATCGGCCCCCGCCCGGGCGTGTCGGCGACGTCGACGACACGGCCGTCGCGCACCGTCACCTCGTACGTCTCCGTGGAGCAGGGGGCGGAACGGTCGGTGTCCGTGCCACAGGTGGCGCGGACGCGCGAGGCGGCGCCCCAGTCGGCGGTGAACACGCCGACCGAGCCGACGGGCAGCGCGTAGACGTTGAGCCCACCGAGCGGGATCCGGCCGTCGGGCGTGGCCACCGTGCCGTCCAGTGCGAGCCGGCCGAGCCGGGCCCGGCCGTCCACGCCCACGGCCAGGACCTCACGGGTGTCGATGCCCGGCGGCAGCGCGGGCCCGAAGCGCTGACCGGTGGGTACGGCCGACTTCAGCGCGCGCCGTCCCGCGACCGCGGGGCCGACCGAGGCGCCGGTCGCCTCGACACCGGGGTGCTGGGTCTCGGTGATGTTGAAGAAGTCCCCGTTGACCCCGGCGACCGCGCCACGCGCGTCCGCGAGCTGCGACAGCGGGGCACGGGCCGCGACCGCGCCGGGCGTGAGGAGGCCGACGCGGACCCCGGGCGCCCGCAGGTCCACCGAGACCAGATGGATCCGGGCCGGACCGCCGACGCCGGTCACATCGACCGTGCGGTACGCGACGCCCCGGGCGACCTCGGTCCGGACGGCGTCGGCCGTGCCCGGCGTGGCCGCCGCGAGGAGGGCGCACCACGCCAGCAGGACGATCGCCGGCACGCGTGGACGCGCGACCCGAATCCTCACGATCGCTCCCCTGACGTGAAGTCAACTGACGGGTGTGCCGAGCAGTTCAGCGCACGCGCATGGCGATGACGGGGTCAGGAGCCGACCAGCCGGGAACGGATGAGGAAACGGACGCCCTCCGGGGCCTCCAGGGAGAATCCGCTGCCCCGCCCCGGGACGACGTCCACGATGAGCCGCGTGTGGCTCCACACCTCGAACTGGGCCTTCGACATCCAGAAGGCGATCGGCTCCGCGACGCCCTCGACCTCCAGGGAGGCGAGCAGGACGTCGGCGGCACCGGTGCGGAACTCGCCCGCGGGGTAGCACATCGGGGCGCTGCCGTCGCAGCAGCCGCCCGACTGGTGGAACATCAGGGGGCCGTGCGCCTCGCGCAGGCCGCGCAGCAGCTCGGCCGCCACGGGCGTCAACTCCACACGTGCGCCGGGCTGCTCCATCTCCCGCTCCCTTCGCGACGCTCTCGAAGGGCCCAGGGAACACCGCCGGAGGTTGCGACCGCGTTGCGTCGCCTCAAGAGGTGAGCCGAAGTCGTTCCCGGCTCTAGGAACTGACGATGCGTCAGGTTACTCTCCCCGCATGATTCCGACCGTTGTCTGGGGTACCGGAAATGTCGGCCGCGCGGCCATCAGGGCCGTCGACGCCCACCCGGGGCTCGCCCTCGCCGCCGTCCTCGTCCACGACCCCGCCAAGGTCGGCCGTGACGCGGGCGCCCTCGCCGGACTCGACCGCCCTCTCGGGGTGGCGGCGACCGACGACATCGACGCCGTGCTCGCCGCGCGCCCCCACGCGGTGGTGTACGCCGCCTCCGGGGACGTCCGGCCCGACGAGGCCCTCGCCGACGTCGTCCGGGCCGTCGGTGGCGGAGCCGTCGTCGTCACCCCCGCGCTCTACCCCCTCTACGACCAGCGCGGCGCCCCGCCCGAGTTCCGTGACCCGGTGCTCGCCGCCGTCGCCGAGGGCGGCGGTTCGCTCTTCGTCTCGGGCGTCGACCCCGGCTGGGGCAACGACGTGCTGCCGCTGCTGATCAGCGGCCTCGGCTCCACCGTCGACGTCGTCCGCTGCCAGGAGATCTTCGACTACTCGACGTACGAGCAGGAGGAGTCGGTCCGCCATCTCATCGGCATGGGGCATCCCATGGAGTACGAACCGCTGATGCTCGCCCCTTCCATACCCACGATGGTCTGGGGCGGCCAGGTCCGGCTGATGGCCCGAGCCCTCGGCGTCGAACTCGACGAGATCCGCGAGACCATGGCCCGTCGCGCCCTCGACACCACCGTGACCACTCGCACGATGGGCGTCTTCGAGGCCGGCACCCAGGGCGCCGTGCGGTTCGAGGTGCAGGGCGTCGTCGGCGGCGAACCCCGCATCGTCATCGAGCACGTCACCCGGATCCACCCCTCCTGCGCCCCCGACTGGCCCACCCCGCCCGACGGCGTGGGCGCCCACCGGGTGGTCATCGAGGGCCGCCCGCGCATCGAGGTCACGGTCGAGGCCACCGACGAGGACGCGAACCGCTCCGCGGGCGGGAACGCCACGGCCGTCGGCCGGCTGGTGAACGCGATCGACTGGCTCGTGGACGCCGAGCCAGGCCTCTACGACGCGCTCGACGTCCCGCTGCGCCCGGCAGTGGGCAGACTGGGAAGGAAGCGACCATGAGGATCGACGTTCCCGAGGGCAAGCACCCGATCGAGTACGTATGGGGCGAGATCGTCCCCGAGATCGGTACGGCCGCCGCGAACTTCTCGCTCTCCGTCTACGCCCATACGACCCTGGGCCTGCGCGAGTTCGAGGCCGCCCGGCTGCGCGTCGCGCAGATCAACGGCTGTCTGTTCTGCCTCGACTGGCGGACCGACCGGGACGGGGAGAAGGTCGAGGAGTCGTTCGCGGACGCCGTCACCCAGTGGCGTACCACCGATGCCTTCGACGACCGGACGCGGCTGGCCGCGGAGTACGCCGAGCGGTACGCCCTGGATCACCACGGTCTCGACGAGGACGAGGACTTCTGGACTCGTATGACCGCGCACTACAGCCAGCCCGAGATCGTGGAGCTGACGATGAGCATCGGTTCCTGGTTGTCGTTCGGCCGGCTCAACCGGGTCTTCGGACTCGACGCGGCCTGCGTGCTGCCGACGTCCTGAGCGCGTGACCCTCCTGAGCCGGGACCGACTCAGAGGTCGGTGGCGATGATCTTCTCGATGTTGCGTTCGGCGAGCGCGGTGATCGTGACGAACGGGTTGACGCTGGTGTTGCCCGGGATCAGCGCGCCGTCGATCACATAGAGGCCCGGATGCCCGTGCAGGCGCCCGTAGTTGTCGGTGGCCCGGCCGAGCACCGCGCCGCCGAGCGGGTGGTACGTGAGGTGGTCGCCCCAGATCTTGTACGCGCCGAACAGGTCGGTGCGGTAGATCGTCCCCTCCTTCGCGTTGATCTTGTCGAAGATGGTCTTGGCGGCGTTGATCGACGGCTGTTTCCAGGCCGTCTGCCAGTTCAGTTCGACCCGGCCCGCCGTGGGGTTCCAGGTGAACTCGGCGCGGTTCGGGTTCTTGGTGATGGAGAGGTAGAACGAGGCGTACGTCTCGATGCCGGTCGGCAGCGGAGCCACCTCCGCGAAGGCGCCGCCCGCCGCCCAGTTGTCGATGCCGGCGGTGGGCATGGACGACTGGAGTTTGCCGGTCGCGTCCCACATGTGGTTGGCCCGGCCGCACATGACGTTGCCGTTGTCGCCCCAGCCCTTGCCGATCTCGCCGTTGAGGCCCGGCAGCGCACCGGTGGCCCGCAGCTTGGTCAGCAGTTTGCTGGTGCCGACGCTGCCGCACGCGAAGAAGACCCGGTCCGCGACGACGGTCTCGGTGGACGTGGCGTTCCCGCCGGTGTCCAGGCGTTCGATGTCGACGGTGTAGCCGCCACCGGACGCGGGAGTCACGGACGTGACCCGGTGCAGCGGTGAGACGGTGACCCGCCCGGTCGCCCGGGCCTGCGCCAGATAGGTCTTCTGGAGCGACTTCTTGCCGTGGTTGTTGCCGTACAGGACCTCGCCGGCGAGCGCCGACCTGGGGACCGCGCCCGCCGCCTCCTGCTTCATGTACTCCCAGTCGTAGACGTTGGGCACGAAGACGAACGGGAACCCCGAGCGCTCGGCGTGCTTACGGCCCACCCGGGCGTACTGGTAGCAGGCCGCGCTCTCCCACCAGGACACATCGACCTGGTTGACGCCGAGCCCGGCGTTGGCGCGCGGGTAGTAGACGTCGTACATCTCGGCGGCGTCGACGGTCGGGAGGATCGCGGCGAAGTTCTCCCGGCGCGGCGTGACCGCCATGCCGCCGTTGACCAGGGAGCCGCCGCCGACCCCCCGGCCCTGGTAGACGGTGATGCCGCCGAACTCCTCGGCGTCCAGGATCCCGGTGTGGCGCGGGACGTCCTTGTCGAGCGGGAAGCCCAGGAACTGGCTGAGTGGCTGCTTCGTGCGGGTGCGCAGCCAGAAGGACCGGTAGTCCGGGGTGGTGGTGTTGGCGAAGATCTTTCCGTCGGGTCCGGGGGTGTCCCAGGCCATGCCCATCTCGACCATGCGCACGTCGACACCTGCCTGGGCCAGCCGCAGCGCGGCGACGGAGCCGCCGTAGCCGGTACCGATCACCAGGGCGGGGATTCGGGACTGGGTGGCCGAGGCGTAGGCGTGGGTGGGGAGTGCCAGAGCGGAGAGAATAGAACCTGTTCCCGTGATGAATCCACGGCGTGTAACAGCCATGAGGAGTCCTCACTGTCGGTGGAATGGGAACGAGTTCTACTGCTGCCCGCATGGGAAGTCACGGCATACCTATGGGTAACTTTTGGCTGGATCGCTCAAGAATGTTCGGGACAAAGCCGACATATTGATGTGTCGTTCCCCTGCCGAGACACGCCGATCCTGGAGCCCGCATGACGCCGTCGACCCGCGCCCCCGACGACCTCGACCGCGCCGCCGCCGCGCTCCACGACACCGCCGCGTGGCAGGAAATCGTCCGTCACTGGGATCTCCCGCCGGCGCCCGAACCTGGCGTGAAGAAGCCGGAGCCGGAGGACTGGCGCCGGCTGCTCTCCGTCCCCGTCGACCAGCTCGTCGCCACCGCGCTCGACGCGATCCCCGCGACCCCGCCGGCCGAGCGGCCGCTCCCCGGTCGGCTCGGCGCGATCCTGCCCGACCGGCTGCACACCTGGCGCCGGCTCGGACAGCCCGACGTGCGCCCCTCCGTCCACCTCGCGCACGCCCGCCGCGTCCTGGTCGAGTGGGGCTGGCAGAACAGGCCGTACCGGCTCCGCGACGCCCGCGGCGCACGCTGCCTCTGCGGCGCCCTGCTCACCGCGCACCGCCTCGGGCACGGCAGCACCGACACCATGAACCGTTCCGCCGCCTGGATCGTCACCGAACTGCGCGCCCAGGGCTGGACCGGACTCATCGGCCCCTGGAACCGCGCCCCGGGGCGCACCGCCGAGCAGGCCCTCGCCCTCGTCGACGCGACCATCCGGCGCGCCGCCCACGCGGGGGAGTGATGCCGGGGGCGCCCGGGACGGGACGCCCACTCACAGCGCCCCCAGGACGCGTGCCCGGCTCACTGGGGCGCCCCCCCCCGCCTCACTCCACGCTGTCGGCCACGGTGAAGAGAGCGCCGTCGGGATCGCGCAGCGTGACGCAACGGCCGTTGCCCGAGGGCCGGACCGGCGACATGACCGTCCCGCCGAGACCGACGGCGTCCTCGACCGCCACGTCCACGTCGGGGACCCGGAAGTGCACGTGCCAGCGGGGCCTCACCTGCGGGTCCGGGGCCGCCTCCACCGCGCCGCCGTAGAGCCGCGCGACCGTGGTGCCCCCGTGGCTCAGGACGACATGGTCGTCCTCGTAGCTCACCTGACAGCAGCCGGGCCGCTCACCGGCCCAGTCGAGGACCTCGGCGTAGAAGATCGCCGCGTCGAACGCGTTCCTCGTCCGCAGCTCCAGCCACGCCGGAGCACCGCCCTTGCCCACGCTCCAGTCCGGGATGAGCTCGCCCTCCCAGATACCGAAGACGGCCCCCTCGCGGTCCGAGGCGAGCGCCGCCCGACCCGTCCCGAAGCGCAGCGGCCCCACGGCCACCGTCGCGCTGCGCTCCCTGATGCGCGCCGCCGTCACATCGGCGTCGTCGACGGCGAAGTACGGCGTCCAGGCGACGGCCACCGCGAGGCGCGGGGCCAGGGCGCCGATGCCGGCGACCGGGGCACCGTCACGCAGCGCTACGGAGAACTCCTCACCCAGTCGGGTGGGCCGGAACTCCCAGCCGAAGACACCCCCGTAGAAGGTCTCGGCGGCGCGGAGGTCGCGGGTCATGAGAGAGACCCAACAAGGGGCGCCGGACACCGCATGGCTCGAGGTCGACACAACCTTCATCCATCCGTCGTGGACGCGTGATCGCTCTCATCCCACCGTAACCCCGGCGAGATCGCCATTCCGGCACGCCCGTCCCGAGCCGGTTCCGGCACGCGTCCCCCCCTCACCGTCCGTGTCCGGCATGCGAAGAGGCAACCGTTGCGAAAACCTGACAAGGTGAGGGACGTGCGCGCGGCGCTACGACGAGCCGGGTCCGAGCTGTGGGCGCGGCGCCGGGAACCGGCGGTCGTCCAGACCGTCCGGTCGACCGCCGCGGCCACCATCGCCTATGTCGTCGCCCTCCAGCTGAGCAGCGAACCCGCCCCGCTGACCGCCCCGCTCACCGCGCTGCTCGTCGTCCAGGTCACCCTGTACTCCACGCTCACGACCGGCATCCGACGGGTCAACGCGGTGGTCGTCGGCGTCATCATCGCGATCGCGTTCAGCGCCCTGGTCGGCCTCACCTGGTGGAGCCTCGGACTGATCATCCTGGCGTCGCTGGTGGTGGGCCGGTTCGTGCGCGTGGACGAGTTCGTCCCCGAGGTCGCGATCAGCGCGATGCTCGTCCTCGGCGTCACCCAGGTCACCAACACCGCCTGGGACCGGGTCCTGGAGACCCTCATCGGCGCCGTCGTCGGCCTGCTCTTCAACACCGTCCTCGTCCCGCCGGTCTGGGTCGGCACGGCGGGCGAGTCCATCGAGGACCTCGCGCGGCGGATGCGTCGGCTCCTGCTCGGCCTCGGCGAGGAACTCACCACGCCCACACCCGTCGCCCGCGCCGCCGCCCGGCTGCACGAGGCCCGCCGCCTCGACAACGACGTGGCCGACGTGGACGCGGCACTGCGCCAGGCCGAGGACAGCCTCCGCTTCAACCCCCGGGTCAAGGAGAAGGAAGGCGTCCTGCACCGCATCGTGCTCCGCACCGGGCTGGACACCCTGGAGATCTGCGCCGTCGTCCTGCGCGTCCTGGCCAGGACGCTCACCGACCTCGCCAAGGAGCGCAAGGGGGACGTGCTCTTCCCCGAGGACCTCGCGCTCGCCCTCGAGGACCTCCTGGCCCGGATCGCCGACACCCTCGTGAGCTTCGCCGTCCTCGTCTCCACCCATGTCAGCGCGGACGCCGACGCCGCTGAGGAACGGCTCGCCGGCGAACTGCGCGCCGCCCGCGCCGTCCGTGACCACGCGGCCGAGCTGCTGCTCCGGCACGTCCAGCGCGACCCCCGCCAGTGGCAGCTGTACGGAGCGCTGCTCGCCGAGATCGACCGGATCCTCGACGAACTCGACCTCGACCACCGGGGACGCCGCCTCATGGAAGAACTCGACCGCCACTCGCGCGAACGCGCGGAGCGGCGGCCGAGGCTGTCGGCGTTCTACGACCGACTGGGGGTGTGAGGGATGGTGGTGGATCGGGCCATGGGAAATTCCGGCAGTCACCGCCGGTCGTTCATCAGCTCCTGAAAAGAACTCATACAGGGGGTGCAGTGACGGTCGGTCCTCTCGCGCTCCTCCAGCGGCTCCTCGTGGAGCGACTGCCCGCAGAGGGCGGTCGCCGTTCCGATGGCGGCCACGTGCCAGACGAAGACCCCGTCCCGGGGTGCTATGCCGACGTGCATTTCGTACATGGTCGTCTCCATGCTCGGCGGACGCTCTTGCCCTTCCAGTGCACCCGACCGAAGGCGGGTTGCACGCCCGGAGGGCGGCTGTTCGGGTGATGGCGCCCATGAGGCCGTGCGGGGGCCCGATGGCTACCCTGGAGCGAGGGGCGCGACGGCGACCCGGTCGGAGGCGACCCCATGAGACGACGCCACCACTTCCACATCGACCACGCGGGGCACTCGGTCAGCGTCACTGTCCAGACCGGCCACAAGGCCGTGGTCGAGGTCCTCGTCGACGGCAAGTCCACCGGCTACGCCACGACGAGCGGCGACCGCCCGGTGACCGTGCACGTCGAACTGCCGACCGAGCCGCCGACACCGGCCTCGGTCCGGGCCACCGCGGGCCCCGGCATCCCCCGCTGCGTCCTGGAAGTGCCGGGCGCCGAACCGCAGGTCATGTCCCCTCGCCTCTACTGACAGCGCGCACCGGGGCGGACCGGCCTCAGGTCGACGAGGTACGCGTCGACGGCGTCGCCCACACAGGAGCCGCCCCGGCCGTAGGCGGTGTGGCCCACCCCCTCGTACGTCAGCAGCATGCCGCCGGGGAACTGCGCCGCGAGGCTCACCGCCTCCTCGTACGGCGTCGCCGGGTCGCCGGTGGTGCCCACCACGAGGACCGGAGCCACGCCCTCCGCGCGGACCCGGTGCGGCTGCCCAGGGCCGGCCGGGAGGCCCTTGCACACCATGGAGTCCAGCACGGCGGCGGTGCCGTAGGGGCCCGCCGCCTTCTGCGCGGGGGCGAGGGCGTCCCAGTACGGCTCGGCGCCCCGGGGGTGCGGGGTGTCGGCGCAGTTCACGGCCAGGAGCGCGGCGCCCTCGTTGTCGGCCGGCGCGGGGCTCGGCTCGTCGGCCGGCGCCGTGTCCGCGCCTCCGCTCCCACCGCCGTCCTCGTCCTCGGCGGTCTCCTCGTCGTTCGCGAGCGCGGCGAGCTGCGTGCCGTCGCCGGAGTCGGCGGCCGTCAGCGCCTCGGACAGTTCCTTCCACTGGTCCTCGGGCGTGTACATCGCCATCGACAGGGCGTCCAGCAGCATCCGCTCGTCGACCCCGGACGCGGAGCCGTCGACCGGGATCGGTGCGCGCGCCGTCCGCGCGAAGAGCCCGTCGATCACCTTCCGTATCTCCCCCGGCGTCGCGCCGGGGCAGACCCCGTCCCCGGCGACGTCCGCGCAGTGCGTGGCGTAGTCGTCGACCGCCCGGCGGAACCCGGCGGCCTGGCTCTGCGCGCGGGCGCGCCAGCCGAGCGACGGATCGACCGCTCCGTCGAGGACCGACGCGCGGACCCGGCGCGGGAACTGCTCGGCGTACTCGGTGCCCAGGCTCGTCCCGTACGACCAGCCGACGTACGTGAGCCGGGTCTCGCCGAGCGCCGCCCGCAGCACGTCCAGGTCACGGGCCGCGTCCCGCGTCCCGACGTGCCGCAGGATGTCCCCGCTCCCCGCGACGCACGCGCCGGCCTCGGCCTCGGCCACGGCCAGGACGCCCTTACGGTCGGCCTCGGTACGGGGGCTCAACGGGTGCCCGTCGGCCGGCCCGGCAGCCGCCCCGCCCTCCTCCTTTCCTTCGTCGCAGGTCAGGGCAGGGGTGCTGGCGCCCACACCGCGCGGGTCGAAGGAGACGATGTCGAAGCGCGCACGGACCTCGGCGCCGAAGGCGTCGGCGCCGCCGTCCGTGAGGCTGTCCACGCCGGAGCCACCGGGACCACCGGGGTTGTAGACGAGCGCGCCGATACGACGCGCCGGGTCGGCGGTGACGGCCTTGGCGACCGGCAGCACGAAGGTCCGGCCGTCGGCCGGATCGGCGTAGTCCATCGGCACCGTCAGCCGCGCACAGCGGAGTTCTCCGCAGTCGGTCCACGTCAGCTTCTGGGTGTAGAACGCCCGCAACTCCGGGCGGCCGGACGGGTCGACGGCGACGGCACGCCCGCCGTCCTCCGGTGCCGTGGCCGTGCAGCCGGAGAGGGCGGTGGCCGCGAGGAGGGCCAGGGAGAGGGCGAGGGCGGGACGGGAACGGTGGACGCGCTTCACGGACGAGCTCCTGGCAGACCGGGTACGGGTGCGCACAGCGTCGCCCGACGATGCTGAGGATTTCGTGAGGCTGCCTGTCGCCCCCTGCCCGGAAGCCCGGAAGCCCGGAAGCCCGGAAGCCCGGAAGCCTGGAAGCCCGCAAGCCCGCAAGCCCGGAAGCCTGCAAGCCCGCAAGCCCGCAAGCGCGTAAGCCCGCATGCCCGCGGCGCGCAGACGGCGGCGCCCAGCCCGCTGCCACGCCGGCCGCCGGCCGCGGCGCTCCGCGCGTGCCCTCAGGACTCCGCGGCCGGCAGCCGCAGGACGAAGCGCGCGCCGCCGAGCCCGCCCGGCCCGCCCGGCCCGCCGCTCGCGGCGGTCAGGCTGCCGCCGTGGGCGTGGGCGACCCAGGAGGCGATGGAGAGACCGAGCCCGGTCGACCCCGAGCCGCTGCGGAACCGCTCGAAGAGGGCGTCCGCCACGCCCGTCGGCAGGCCAGGACCGGCGTCCGTCACCGTCACGACCCCCTCGCGCCCTTCCCGCGCGATCTCGACCCGTACGACCGCGGGCTCGCCCGGAGCGTGGCCGTGGGTGAGGGCGTTGCCCAGCAGGTTCCCCACCGCCCGGCGCACCAGGTCGGGGTCTGCGAGGACGACCGTCTCCTCGGCCCGTACCGTCACCCGCTGCCCCTCCGACGGGGCGTCCGCCACCACCGCCTCCACCAGTTGGTCGAGCCGCAGTGGCTCCCGAGCCAGGGTCTGTACGCCCGTCATCAGCCGGGCCCTGGTGAGCAGTCCGTCGACGAGTCCGCCCATGCCGTCGGCGAGCCGCATCGTGCGGCGCAGCACCTCCGTGCTGTCCGTGTCGCCGCGCAGGGCGGTCTCCGCGAGCATCCGCAGCGAGGCCACCGGGGTCCGCAGATCGTGGGCCGCGTCGGCGAGGAACGCCTCCTGCTGCCCCAGTACCGTCAGGGCCGGGCGGATCGCCCGTCCGGACAGCAGGTGCCCGACCGCCGCCGAAAGCACCACCAGGACCGCGCACCCGGCCGACAGCAGCCAGGTCGTACGGCGGTGCTCGGCCATGGCCTCCGTGCTCTCGTACAGCGTGACGACGGCGCCGTCCCGGCCCGTGGGGCCCTCGGCGTCGGGGGCGAAGAAGGGCTCCGCGAACAGCCGCACCGGCCGCCCGTCCACCGACCGCCCCTCGACGGCGACGACGTCCCCGCGGCGCAGCGCCGCCTCGGCCACCGCCCGGACGTCGGCCGGCGCCCCGGCCAGACACGGGTCCTTCCCCGCGTGGTCGACCACCGGCCCGGTCGAGCCGTCCCTCGGCACGGACAGCACGGTCAGCTGCGGGCAGCCGGTGTCCATGGTCCCGACGAGGTCCGTGGTGTCCAGGCGGTCGTCCCCGTCGTACGCGAGCAGGCCGATCGCCTGCGTGGTGTCCAGGTTCATCGCCCGGTCGAGCTGCTCCCGCCACCGCGCGTCGTCGCTGCGCACGGCCAGGACGGCCATGGTGACGAGCCCGACGGCGCTGGTGAGCGCGAAGAGGGCGGTGATCCGTCGGCGCAGCCGCCGCACCCGTGCGGTGGGCGTGAGCGCCCGGCCCCCGGCCGGGCGCCGGCTCACTCCCGTTCCTCGCGCGGCGCGAGCCGGTAGCCGACTCCGCGCACCGTGTGGATGAGGGGCGGGTCGCCGAGCTTGCGGCGCAGCTGGGAGACGAGCACCTCCAGGACGTTCGAGCGGGGCTCCGCCATCTCGTCCCAGCAGCTCTCGATCAGCTCGCCCCGGGAGACGGCCTGGTCCGTCCGGGCCGCCAGGACCTCCAGGACCGCGAACTCCCGGCCGGTCAGGGTCAGCAGGACCCCGCCGCGCCGGACCTGGCGGCGCGCGGTGTCGACCTCCAGGTCCCCGACGAGGTGGACCGGTGGCCGGACGACCGCCGCCCGGCGGCACAGACTGCCCACCCGGGCGACGAGTTCGGGCACGGCGAACGGCTTGACCAGGTAGTCGTCGCCGCCGGCGGCGAAGCCCCCGACCCGGTCGGCGACGGTGTCCCGGGCGGTGAGGAAGAGCACGGGCACGGTGCCGCCCCGGTGGCGCAGCTCCGCGACGTAGTCCGCCGCGTCCCCCGAGGGCAGCATCCGGTCGAAGACCGCGCAGTCGTAGGGCGTGACGAAGAGCGCCTCGTCCGCCCGCGGAAGGTCCGCCGCCTCGTCGACCGCGAACCCGGCGGCGCGCAGCGCGGCGGCCACCCCGAAACGCAGATCCCCGTCGTCCTCGACCAGCAGCACCCGCACGGCGCCCACCCTAACGAACCGCCCAACGGCGCCGAAATCCCCCTTACCTGATGTGTCGTCAGATCAACACTGTGTAACGCCAACAGGCTTGTCGGACAGAAGACTTCCTTCCGCTCACGGCCTCTGGGATCTTGCGTCCACCCCACACATCACAGGGCCCGGCCGGCGCCACCAGCGTCACCGGGCCATCGGAGGACGCATTGTTTTCCCACATATCCAGCAGGCTGAGACTCCCGGCCACCGCCGCCACCGCCCTCGGGGCGGTCGTCGCGCTCGCCGCGCCCGTCGGAGCCGCCCCGGCCGCTCCGGCCGGTGTCCCGGAGCCCAGGTCCGCCTCGGCGGCGCCCCTGACCACCGCGGCCTCCGCCGCGTCGGCCGCAGCCGCGGCGACCCGTCAGGCCGCAGGTCCGGCCGCAGCGGCGGCCTGGGCCGCCGGCACCCGGGCCTACCTGGTCATCACCGCTCCCGGTGACACCACCGCCGTCCGCACGGCGGTCGCGAACAACGGCGGCTCGGTCTTCTCGTACTTCGACGCCATCGGCGTCGTCGTGGCGCACTCCACCTCCGGCACCTTCGCCGCGACGATGCGTACGGTCTCCGGCGTCCAGCAGGTCGGCGCCACCCGCACCTCCGACGTCCCGGCCGACGCCTACAACCCGGCGCTGCCGAGCAACCCGGCGCAGTCGGCGCCCCCGGCCACCGAGCCGGTCCGCTCGGACATGACGCAGATCAAGGCCGACCAGGCCTGGGCGGTCTCCACGGGCTCGCCGACCGTCAAGGTCGGCATCCTCGACACCGGCGTGGACGACCAGCACCAGGACCTGGCGCCGAACTTCAACGCCGCCGACTCGGTCTCCTGCGCCTACGGCAAGGCGGACACCCGGGCCGGAGCCTGGCGCGACGTGGACCAGCACGGCACCCACGTGGCCGGCACGGTCGCCGCCGCCAAGAACGGCAAGGGCGCCATCGGCGTCGCGCCGAGCGTGAAGATCTCCTCGGTCCGCATCGCCGAGCCGGGCTCCACGCTCTTCTTCCCCGAGAACACCATCTGCGGACTCGTCTGGTCCGGTGACCACGGCTTCAAGGTCACCAACAACAGCTACTACACGGACCCGTGGCAGTTCAACTGCCCGAACAACCTGGACCAGGCAGCCATCCTGGAGGGTGTGGGCCGCGCCCAGAAGTACGCCGAGGGCAAGGGCTCGCTGCAGGTCGCGGCGGCCGGCAACTCCAACGTGGACCTGGCGAACAAGACCACGGACAGCTCCTCGCCCAACGACTCCACCCCGGTGACCCGGACCATCACCAACGACTGCCTGGACATCCCGGCCGAGCTGCCGGGTGTCGTCACGGTCTCGGCGAACGGCACCAACGGCTCGTCCAAGGCGTCCTTCTCCAACTTCGGACGGAACGTCATCGAGGTCTCCGCGCCCGGCGAGTCGGTCTACAGCACCGTCCCCGGCGGCAAGTACTCCTCGCTGAGCGGCACCTCCATGGCCGCTCCGCACGTCGCGGGCGTCGCGGCGCTCCTCGCGAGCGCGAACCCGGGCGACACCCCGGCCGACATCCGTACGAAGCTCGGCGTCCAGGCCACCGACCTGGCCTGCCCGTCGGACAGCCGGTGCACCGGCACCACCGCCAACAACGGCTTCTTCGGCGAGGGCCGGGTCGACGCGCTGAAGGCCGTCGGCGGCACCACCCCGCCGCCCGGCGCGTACTTCGAGAACCTCACCGACGTCGCCATCGCCGACAACACCACCGTCGAGAGCGCGATCACCGTCAGCGGCGTCACGGGCAACGCCCCGGCCACCCTGAAGGTCGGCCTGGACATCAAGCACACGTACATCGGTGACCTGAAGGTCGACCTGGTCGCCCCCGACGGCACCGTGTACACCGTGCACAACCGGACCGGCAGCGGCACGGACAACATCGTCCAGACCTTCACCGTGAACGCCTCCGCCGAGGTCGCCAACGGCGTCTGGAAGCTCCGTGTGAACGACAACGCCAACCAGGACACCGGCAAGATCGACGCCTGGAACCTGACCTTCTAGGTCTTGCCCGGGCGCCCTCCGCCGTCGCGGCGGGGGCGCCCGGACTCCTTGGCGGAGTAGAGGTGGTCGACCTCCGGCCGCAGATCCAGTATGTCGAGGAACTCCGCCAGCTCGGCCGCGTCGGCCGTCCGGCCGGCGACGGCCCGTCGCGCCGCGCGGCGGCGGTCTCCGGGACCCTCGGGCCCCGGCGAACCGTCGCCCGCCTCTGTGACGTCCATGCGCCGATCCGACCACACCCGGGCCCGCCGTGCACGGTCAGCACATGCCCGGGGTGTCGGCACCCGGCGCGCGGGACCGCGACCCGCCGGGGTGTCAGTACACGCCCAGGAAGATGCCTCCCGGGGTCTTCAGGTCGTCGTTGTGGAGATGGAACGCCCGCAGCGACCGGGCGATCTCACGCTGCGAGAGGTACGCGTCCCGGTCCAGGTCGAGCCCGGCGAAGGCCGCGGCACCCTCGTCGCCCGGGACGTCCCAGACGGCGAGGTAGGCGGTGAACTCCTCCCCGCTGACCCGCTTGTCGCCCTTGGTGTCCATGATCCGGAAGATCGCGGTCGCGAGGTTCTCCAGGATCTCGGGCCGGTCCGTGTCGTAGCCCACCGCGCGGTGCGCCGCGACGAACCCGTCCTGGTCGAGCCGCTCCCGCCCCGGCACCGACTGGGCGAGCAGCCCCAGCCACTGCGCCCAGTACGCCCGCTCCAGGGCCTGGATCCGGGGCTCGTCCGTCGGCAGCCCGTACGCGCCGGCGTAGGCCTCCACGACGCGGCGGTGGTCGGACCAGGTGACGAATCCGTCGGCGTCGGCGTCCAGGACCGCGAAGAGGCGCCTGAGCCTGCGGGTGACGGGATCGATCGTCGGCATGCCGGGGGATCCTTCCGGTGAGGGGTTCGTACGGAGAGGGACGGCATTACCCCCAGTGTGGTTGCCCGGACGCGCCCCCGCGCGCCGCGTGCGCGACCATCGACGCCATGGAGGCGGATCCCGATGTGCCCGGCCTCGTCCGGGAGCTGACCCGGCGGGCCGACCCGGCGCGGCTGCGGGACGACGTCGCCTTCCTCGCCGACCGCCCCCGGGGCCGGATCCACGCGCCCGAGGCCATGCTGCGCGCCGAGGCCCATGTGACGGAACGGCTCGCGGAGGCCGGGTGGCGCACCGAGCGGCAGCCGTTCGAGGTCCGGTGGCGCCCCGGCTGCACCGACCGCCCCGGCGGTGGACGCCTCACCCCCCTCCGGTTCCGTCTGCACCGCCGGCTCGCCGGGGCCAACCTGCTGGCCGAGCCGCCGGGCGCCGACGACGGTCCCGCCGTGCTCGTCGGCGCCCATCTGGACACCGTGGTGGGCAGCCCCGGCGCCGACGACAACGCCTCAGGAGTCGCCGCCCTCCTGGAGGTCGCGCGGCTGCTCGGCGGGCTGCCCCGGCCGCCCCGGGTGCGACTGGCCTGCTTCGACATGGAGGAGCTCGGCTTCGTCGGCGCCCGCGTCGCTGCCCGCGCGGCGCGCCACGGCCGGCGCGTCTCGGGCATGCTCTGCCTGGAGTCCGTCGGCTGCTTCGCCGACCGGCCCGGGACGCAGGCGGTCCCGGCGGGCTTCGGCGCGCTCTTCCGGGACGCGGCCGGAGCCGTCCGCGCCCGTGCGGGGAGGGGCGACTTCACCCTGGTCGTCCACCGGCGCTCCTCGGACGAGGCCGCCGACCTCTGGCGCCGGGCGGCCCGCGCCGCCGAACCCGCCCTGCCCGTCGTCACCCTCCGCGACCCCCGCCCCGACGGCCCCCTGGGCACCCTCGCGGGGCTCGCCGTGCCCCCGCTGAACCACCTCGGCCGCAGCGACCACGCCGCGTACTGGAGCGCGGGCATCCCGGCCGTCCTGCTCACCGGCACGGCGAACTTCCGCAACCCCCACTACCACCGGCCCACCGACACCCCCGGCACCGTCGACCCCGCCCGCCTGGCGGCCGTCGCCGTCGCCACCGCGGTCACCGCCGCCCTCTGGCGGCCGCCCGGTCACGGCCGGTAGCCGCCTCGGAGGCGGAACCGGCGCCCCGGACCTACCGTGGTCGAAGGAGCGCCACCCGCACCCATCCCCGTTCCCGAGGAGGCCGCGATGGAGCAGCGCTTTGTCTGGGTCACCACGCGCCGCATCAAGCCGGGCACCCTGCACGAGTTCGAGCGCGCCTGGCGCCCGGGCTTCGCCCCCGACGGACTGCACCGGGCGTACGCCTACTGGACCGAGGACGGCCACGAGATCACCGGCGTCTCCCTGTGGGACTCCCAGGAGGCCTGCGACGCCTGGCGCTCCTCGGAGGCCGAGCGGTCCCGCCGCGAGACGATGGCCCCGTTCGTGGTCGAGGAGACCGAGGCCTTCTACCAGGGCGGCGAACTCGGCCTTCCGGGACGCTAGGGCCTTTCGTTCGGATCAGGCCGCGTCCGGAGCGTCGCTACGGATACGTCCGCACGTCGTCGGTGTACTCCTGGGCCCGGTCCCGCACCAGCTCCGGCAGCGCGCCCGAGGCCAGGTCCGCCAGGGTCGTGCCCTCCAGCACCTGGCGCAGGCTCGTCCGCACCGCACGCCAGACGTCCGGCATGGGAGCCGCCGCGCCCCGGTACTCCAGGCCGGTCAGTTTCAGGTCACGCACGCTCACCAGCGGGCCGTCCATCGCGCGGAGCACGTCGGCGAGGGTGATCTCCGCGGCCGGTCGCGCGAGGGTGTAGCCGCCGTCCGGTCCGCGCACGCTGCGGACCAGGCGGGCCTGACGCAGCTCGCTGAGGACGACGAAGAGGAAGCGGACCGGGATGTCCTGCCGCCCGGCCACGTCCTCCGCCTTCAGCGGCCGGTCGGGGGAGCAGGCCAGCTCCGCCATGGCCCTGACCGCGTAGTCCGTTCGTGCTGAGATCCTCACCGCCTCAATGTCTCACGGCTGGCGCGAAACCGATCCGGCCGACGGGTGAAGGGACCGTGCGCTCTTGTCGGTTCACATTGTTCATCGACATAGTGAAGTACGTCGTCGAGCAGTGCCCGCCCCGGCCGGAGGTCCCCCGTGTCCACGCACCCCACCGCGTCCCCCCGTCCGCGACCGACCGTGGCCGTCGTCGGCGCGGGCGCGGCCGGGGCGCTGGTCGCCGTCCAGCTGTGCGAGACGGCCGCCCGGCGGCGGACCCCGCTCGACCTCGTCCTGATCGACCCGGCGGCCGAGGCCGGGCGCGGCACGGCGTACGCCACCGAAGTCCCCGAGCACCGGCTCAACGTCCCCGTCGGCGGCATGAGCTGCTACCCCGACGACGCCGGTCACTTCCGGCGCTGGCTCTGCCGCCACGGCGAATCCACCGTCACCGCGGCGGACTTCGCCTCCCGCCACCGCTTCGGCTCCTACCTCGCCGACACCCTCGGCCGCGCCGTCATCACGGCGCACGGCACCGTCGCCGTACGGCGCGTGCGGACCCGGGCCACCGGCTGCGCCCAGACGGCAGACGGGCGGTTCGCCCTGCGGCTCGCCGACGGCACGACGCTCACGGCCGACAGCGTCGTCCTGGCCACAGGCCCCGCCGCGGGCACCGCCCGCTGGGCACCCGCCGAACTGCACGGATCCGCACGGTTCATCGCCGCCCCCTGGGCGCCCGGCGCCCTCGACGCCGTCGGCGCGGACGACGACGTGCTGCTCGTCGGGGCGGGGCTGACCGCCGTCGACCTCGCCCTGGTCCTCGACCGGCCCGGCCGCACCGTGCACGCCCTCTCCCGCAGCGGGCTGCTGCCCCGGCCGCACGCCGTCGCCCCGCTGCCGCCCGTACCCCCGCCGCCCGGGATCACGGCCCTCCCGCTGCACCGGCTGCGCACCGCGCTCCGGCTCCACTTCGCCGCCTCGATGCGCGACCACGGCGACTGGCGCCCCGCCCTCGACGGGCTGCGGCCCGTGATCGGCGCGGTCTGGCAGGGCCTCACCGACGAGGAGCGGGCCGAGTTCCTCGACCGGGACGCGACCCGCTGGAACGTCCACCGCCACCGGATGGCCCCGGCCACCGCCGAGGCGATCGCCCGGGCGCGCGCCGCCCACCGGCTGCGCGTCCACGCGGGCCGGATCACCGCCGCCCGCCCGCTCGCCGACGGCCGGATCGCCGTCGGGCTCGCCGACGGCCGGGAGTTCGACGTCGCCTGGGTCGTGGACTGCACCGGGCCGGGACTCCGGCTCGACGCCTCCGCGGATCCGCTCTGGGGCGGCCTGCTCGCCGACGGGCTCGCCGTCCCCGGCCCGCTCGGCATCGGCGTCGCCACCGACGCGGGCCGGCTGCGCGACGCCCGGGGCGCCACCCACCGCCCGCTCTTCACCCTCGGCGCGCCCCGGCGCGGCGAGCTGTGGGAGACGACCGCGATCCCCGAGATCAGGGCGCAGGCCCGGGAGGTCGCCGAGGCCGTGCTCGCCCCGCTCACCCCCGTGCCGCAGCCCACCCGTAGGCGGCCCACCGACCAGTTCGGGCTGCCGCTCTCCACCCATGCCGCCGCTGCCGCCGCCTATCGCAGCGGCCTCGGCCGGGTGATCACCGTACGGGCGAAGGCGGCCGAGGCGTTCGCCCGGGCCACCGCCCTCGACCCCGGCTTCGCCCTCGGGCACGCCGCGCTCGCCCTGCTCGGCCACGAGTGCGGAGCCGATGTCGACGTGCACCGCGAACTCGCCGACGCCCAGCGCGGCGTGGCCGAGCGCGGCGACGAGCGGGAGCGGTCGTTCGTGGACGTGGTGACCCGCAGGATCGAAGCACCGGGCGGCGACGGGGGAGCGGACGCGGACCGGGCGCTCGTCGACCACCTCGACCGCCACCCGGTCGACGCCTTCGCCCTGAGCATCGCGGTGCCCACGATCGCCTTCTCCGGCATCGGCGACCTCGACGGGACGCTCGCCCAGCGCCTGGTGGAACACACCGCGCCCGCCTACGACGGCCACTGGTTCCCCACCTCGCTGCTCGCCTTCCTCCGCCAGGAGCAGGGCCGCGTCGACGAGGCCGGCTTCCTCGCCACGGCGGCCCTGGCCGCCGAACCCGCCTCCGGGCACGCCGCGCACGCCATGGCCCACGTCCACTACGAGTCCGGCGCCCACCGGGCCGGCCGCGACTGGCTCGACGGCTGGATCGGCGGCCAGGGCCGGGGCGCGGTGCACCGGGCGCACTTCTCCTGGCACGTGGCGCTGCACGAACTCGCCCTGGACGACTCCGCCGCGGTACGCCGCCGCTGGTTCGCCCAGCTCGCGCCGCGCCAGGTGGGCGGCGTACGGGCGCTCGTCGACTCCGGGTCGCTGCTGTGGCGGGCCCGGATGACCCGGAACTGGACGGGCAGCGTGCCGGTGGAAGGCGTGCTCGATGCCGTCGCCCGCGACCTCCTCGAACGGCCCGCCACCGCCTTCACCGCCCTGCACAGCGCGGTCACCCTCACGGCGGCGGGCGACCTGGCCGCGCTCCGCCGCCTGCGCACCCACGCCGCCGGAGCGGACGCCGTCCAGCGGGAGGTCATCGCCCCGCTCTGCCACGCGCTCGAAGCCGTCCTGGAGGAGCGGTGGACGGCGGCGGTCGACGGACTGCGCGGACTGCTGCCCACCCTGCGCCGGGTGGGCGGCAGCGCCGCGCAGCGCGAGGTCGTCGAGGAGACGCTGCTCCACGCCCTTCTGGAGGCGGGCCAGTGCGACGCGGCCCGCCACCTCCTGGAGGAACGCCTCGACCGCCGCTCCTCGCCCCTCGACCGCCGCCGCCTGGCCGACCTCCCGAACTAGGGTCCGCGTCAGCCGCTCTCCTGCATCAGCCGCTCCTGGATCAGGAGCTCTTCTGAATCGGGCGGTTCTCCTGGATCAGGCGGTGCAGCAGCTCCGCCGCCGCGCGGCCGAAGGACGGGTCGTTCAGATGGGTGTCGAACTCCACCACGTCCACCGGGCTGCCCCGCAGCCCGTCCCTGACGGCGTCGAACACGACCTCGTCCAGGACCGGATCGTGGTACGGCCCGCCCGGCGCGCCCAGCGTCGACAGGCCGCGCAGCGGCAGGCACACGGCCGTCGGCCCGGTCGCGGAGCGCAGCTTCACGGCGACCCGCGCGCCGAGCTCCGCGCACTCCTCGGCCGTCGTCCGCACCACCGAGATCGACGGGTTGTGCACCCGCACGTCCCGGTCGAGCACCCGCTCGGGGACGGTGTCCAGCGGGCCGAACTTCACCATGTCGAGCGCGCCCGGGCTCACCACCTGCGGGATTCCCGCCCGCCCGGCGGCCAGCAGCCGGTCGGGCCCGGCCGTCAGGATGCCGCCGCAGAGGTCGTCCGCCAGTTCGCACAGCGTCAGGTCGAGGACGCCGGCGAAGAGCCGCTGCTCCGCGAGCGACTCCAGCGTCCGGCCGCCCGCGCCGCTCGCGTGGAAGACCAGCACCTCGTAGCCGAGTTCGGTCAGCCGCGCCCGGGCCGCGTCGACCCCCGGGGTCGTCACGCCCGCCATGCTCGCGGCCACCAGCGGCCGGTCGTCCCGCACCTCGGGCGCCGCCGCCGCGGCGAACCCACGCGCCATGCCCGCCACCGCGTCGACGGCGTTGGCCAGTATCGGCGCCGACACCCGGTTGACCCCGGCGATGTCGACCACGCTGTACATCAGGGTGATGTCCGCCGAGCCCACATAGGGCGCGACATCGCCCGAGGCCATCGAGGAGACCATCACCTTCGGCACCCCCAGCGGCAGCGCCCGCATCGCCCGCGTCGCGATCGACGTGCCGCCGCTGCCGCCGAGCGCGAGCACCCCGTGCAGCCGCCCCTCCGCGTGCAGCCGCCGGACGACCTCGGCCGCCCCGCGCGCCATCGCGGTCACCGCCGCGCCCCGGTCCCCGTCGCTCCGTAACTCGTCGAGATCCACGCCCGCCGCCCGCGCCACCTCGGCGCGGGGGACGTCGGCGGGTATCAGAGGGGTCCCGATCACCCCCGTATCGACCACGAGGACGTCGACCCCGCGGTTCTCCAGCCGCTCACGCAGCCATCCGTACTCCAGACCCTTGGTGTCCAACGTGCCCACCAGCACTACGATCGCCATCCCCGTACTGTCCGTCCAAGTCGACATGACGACAAGACTGTGGCAGCCGGACGCCAGGCGGCATACTGACCCCTCTTGATCACCCACAAGGAGGAATGTCATGGCCGCCAGTTTCAGGACCGTCATAGAGGTGGGCCCGGACCATCTCGACCAGGCCCGGGCCATCGACCGGCTGTTCCAGCAGGCCATCGCGCCCGCCACCGTCAACTTCGACTTCGAGAACATCCACCGGGCCGCCGCCGCGATCCCGGACAGCTCCGTCGTGAAGATGGTGCGCGGCTGGGGGCTCCAGGAGCAGGCCCCGGTCATGGTCATGGTGCTCTCCCTCAAGGAGGCGGTGCGTCAGGCGCTGCCCGGCGACTTCGCCGAGGCCTCGTTCTGGGACACCGTCGAGAAGGAGCTCGCCGCCGCCTTCACCGGTCTCTCCGCGCAGGAGGGCGAGCCGGGACTCTCGTACTACGAGGAGGGTCCGGACCGGACGCGTTACTACCGCGACCTCTTCTTCGCCCTCCAGGACGAGGAGACCGGGAACCACCTGTACGCGATCGCCTTCTGCATCGACGTCACCGTCGAACTGGAGAAGGCGCGGGCCGCCGCCCTCCAGCTCATGGACGTCGCGCCGTACGCGATCCGGCTCAACGCCATCGTCCTGCGGCAGGAGTTGGGCCTCGCGGTCTGAGGCCCGAGGCTCCGCTCGCCCGAACGTGCGGGGAACCGCACCGGCCCGCCGTCCCGGGCCGGACCCGCAGGGAACCTAGACTGCCCCGCATGGCGAAGTACTTCGACGTGCACCCCGAGAACCCCCAGCGACGCACCATCGGCACCGTGGCGGACAGCATCCGCGCCGACGCGCTCATCGCGTACCCGACGGACTCCTGCTACGCGCTGGGATGCCGCATCGGCAGCCGCGACGGCATCAACCGGATCCGCTCGATCCGTGAACTCGACGACCGCCACCACTTCACCCTGGTGTGCCAGAACTTCGCGCAGCTCGGCCAGTTCGTGCAGATCGACAACGACGTGTTCCGCGCGGTGAAGGCCGCGACGCCCGGCAGCTACACCTTCATCCTGCCGGCGACGAAGGAAGTCCCGCGCCAGCTGCTGCACCCCAAGAAGAAGACGGTCGGTGTCCGGATCCCCGACCACGTCGTCACCCAGGCCCTCCTCGAAGAACTCGGCGAACCGCTGCTCTCCAGCACCCTCCTGCTGCCCGGCGAGGACGAACCGATGACCCAGGGCTGGGAGATCAAGGAGCGGCTCGACCACGTCGTGGACGCCGTCCTCGACTCCGGCGACTGCGGGACGGAACCGACGACGGTCATCGACTTCTCGGAGGGCGAGCCGGAGATCGTCCGCCGTGGGGCGGGCGACACCTCGCGCTTCGAGTAGCCGATCGGCGGCCGTGTCATGATCGCGGCATGACCGTCATACCCGCGCGGTGCGCCCCCGTCCTGCTGGCCGTCGTCCTCCTCACGGCCGGGTGCGGTCTCGGGGCGGAACTCGACCGCGAGGCCGACCCGGAGCGGACCGGCGCGCACGCGACCGCCGAGCCGTCGTCCGTGCCGCCGCGCGCGGACCGCCCGGCCGGCCTGGCCGACACCTCGCGGGCGGACCCGCCCGCCCCGACCGGCGCGGAGGGCTGCCCGGCCACCGGGGTCAAGGTGACGACCGGCATGGTCAACGTGGCGATGGGGCTGCGCGCGATGCCGGTGACCCTCACCAACTGCGGCACGGAGGACCAGCGCGTCGAGGGGTACCCGGACGTCCGGGTCAGGGACGTCCACCGGAAGCCGATGGACGTCACCGTCCTCAAGGGAACGGGACCCATCGCCGACCTCCAGGACCCCGGGGCGCATCCCGTGACGCTGAAGCCCGGCGAGTCCGCGCGCTCCGTCTTCGCCTGGCGGTACTCGGCCGTCGACCCGGCGACCGGACGGGGCAGCGGGGTGTACGTCGAGATCGCCCCTGCGCCGGGCGTGGCCCGCCAGACCGTCCTGCCGGAGGGCGGCCTCGACGTCGGTGAGACCGGCCTGCTCGGCACGACGGCCTGGGAGAAGGTCACGGACTGACCGGCGGCCGCCCGGCCGGTCAGTCCGGGCGGGCGCCGGTCAGTCCGGGCGGCGCAGCCGGGCGCGGGGACGGCGGGCCGTGGCCACCAGGGCGGCCACCGTGGTGAGTTTGACGCGCGGGCGGCCGGTCGCGCGCCCCTCGGCCCGTTCGGCGCGGTCGATCGCTGCGAGCCCGCGGGCGCCGACGACTTCGGCGCGTCCGCGCAGCAGGCGCCGGAACGCCCGGGCCGTACCGGACGGCGCCGGCAGGGCGCCCGCCACGGCGTCGGCGAGGAGCGTGCCGACGGTCTCGGCGGCGCACGTCCGGTTGGCCCCGATCCCACCCGAGGGACCGCGCTTGATCCAGCCGACGACGTACGTCCCCGGCATCCCCGCCACCCGGCCGTGCTCGTGCGGCACGGTGCCGGTCGCCTCGTCGAAGGGCAGCCCCGGCACCGGGACGCCCCGGTAGCCGACCGCCCGCAGGACCAGGCCGGCCGGGATCTCGCGCTCGCCGGAACCCTCTGTCACCCGCGCTCCAAGCACGGCGTCCTCGCCGGTCAGGGCGACGGGCGCCGAGTGGAACCGGAGCACGATGCGCCGGTCGGGGCCCGGCGGCCGCGTCCAGTCGACGGTCTCCCGCGCCACCTCCCGCAGTAGCCCCGCCTTCCCGCCGGGCGTGGCGCCGTCGATCGCCGCGGCGGTGCGCGGGTCGTGGTCGTCGACGACGAGGCGGACCCCTGACAGGTGGGTGAGGGCGCGCAGTTCGGAGGCCGTGTACGCGGCGTCCTCCGGGCCCCGCCGGCCGAGCAGCACCACCTCGCGCACCCGGGAGCCGCGCAGGGCCGTGAGCGCGTGGTCGGCGATGTCCGTGGCGGCCAGCTCCTCGGGGTCCGTCACGAGGATCCGGGCGACGTCGAGGGCGACGTTCCCGTTGCCGACCACCACGACCCGTTCGGCGCCGGTCAGGTCGATCGCGTCCGGGGCGGTCTCCGGGTGGGCGTTGTACCAGGAGACGAACGCCGTCGCAGGGACGCTGCCGGGCAACTCCTCTCCCGGGACGGCGAGTCTGCGGTCGGCGGAGGCGCCGACCGCGTACACCACCGCGTCGTGGTGCGCGGCGAGTTCCTCCGCGGTGACGTCCTTGCCGACCTCGACGCCCAGCCGCAGCCGGACCCGGGGGTGGGTGTGGAAGCGGGCGAAGGTGTCCCCGACCTTCTTGGTCGCGGGATGGTCGGGCGCCACGCCGTACCGGACGAGACCGCCCGCGACGGGCAGCCGGTCGACGAGGGTCACCTCGGCGTTGGTGTGCAGCAGCAGGTCCTCCGCCGCGTACATCCCGGCCGGTCCCGTCCCGACGACCGCGACCCGGAGGGGCGCGAAGTCGGACGGCAGGGACCGGTCGAAGGCCGGGGCGCCCCAGGAGTGGAAGTTCGGTCCCGGCGCCGCCTCCGTCCCCAGCGGGGCACGGTCGGCGAAGTACGCGGCGTTGACGGCGGCGTAGCCGGCCTGCGCGGGGGAGAGGCTGTCCACCGGGAAGATCGCGTCCACCGGGCAGGCGTCGGCGCACGCGCCGCAGTCGATGCAGGTCGCCGGGTCGATGTGGAGCATCTCGGTGCTGCCGAACTCCCGCTCCCGCGGCGTCGGACGAATGCAGTTGACGGGGCACACGGCGACACAGGTGGCGTCGTTGCAGCAGGTCTGGGTGATGGCGTAGGTCATGTGGTCGGCTCAGCTCGGGTCGATACGGCTCGGCTCGGGGGTGTGGGGGGACGGCCGCGGTCAGATCAGGTGGGCGCGGCGGTAGAAGACCAGCGCGGGCCGGGTCAGCAGCCCGGCGGAGGAGAGGAACTCCATCAGGCCCGCGCAGCTGGACCGCATCAGGGACTTGTGGTGCTCGTTGGCCCGCGCCTCGGCGACGGCGCGTTCGACGTCCAGGCCCGCGCTCTCGTAGACCTTCCGGCCGACCATGCTGGTGACGATGACGTACGAGGCGATGGCGATCACCAGCGCGTGGAACCGGCGGCGTACCCCGCTCGCGCCCCGCAGCCGCCTGCGGGTCTCCTCGCGGGCGAACTTCATGTGCCGGGACTCCTCCACGACGTGGATGTTGTTGATCGTGCGGACGAACGGCACGACCCGCTCGTCCCGCATCCAGTCGCGCTGCATCACGTCGAGGACCTCCTCGGCGACCAGGATCGCCGCGTACGCGGCCTCGCCGAAGGCGACCGTCTTGAAGGCGCGGCCGAGTTCGATCGCGAGCCGGTGCGGCCGGTACGCGGGGGCGCCCAGCTTGGCGGCGCCGCGGGCGAACATGATCGAGTGCCGGCACTCGTCGGCGACCTCGGTGAGCGCCCACTGGAAACGGGGGTCGGTCGGGTCCTTGGCGTACATGTCGCGCAGCACCATCTGCTGCAGGATCATCTCGAACCAGATGCCGGTGCTGGCCACGGAAGCGGCCTCCTGGCGCGTCAGCTCCTTGCGCTGCGCCTCGGTCAACTCGCTCCAGTACGCGGTGCCGTAGAGGGTGCTCCACTCCGGGCTCGCGCCGTGGAAGTCCTTGTCCAGCGGGGTGTCCCAGTCGACCTCGGTGGCCGGGTCGTAGGAGAGCTGGGCGGCCGAGTCCAGGAGCCTGCGGGCGACCTCCTGTTCGGCCTGCCGGTCCTCGCGCTCCGGGCGGACGGTGCTGCGCGCCATGTGCGGCTCCTTGGATCGAGACGGCGAACGTCTTGTTAGATGCGGCATCTAGCAAGCTGTTAGACGGAACGTATAACAAGCGGGTCCGGCGGGCCTACCCCCGTGCGCCGATTTCCCGCCGATCTCCCCGCACCCCGCCCCTCTCCCGCCCCACGAGGCAACCCACGCACGCCGGTTGCCGTCCTCCGATCACGAGAGGGACCCGTGCCGGGACCCCGAGGCGCCCTGGAGCGCCCCGAGCCGCCCCGGCGCTGTCCCGACCCGATCGATCGTGAGGAAGACCGCTTTGATACGTGTCACACGTGGGGTGACCACGGCCGTGGCCTTAGTCGCCCTGGCCGCGGCGGCGCCAACGCCGGCGTTCGCCGAACCCGACCCGGGCGCCCCGTCCCGGACGGGCGTCGCCAGAGCCGCCGGCGTCGACGGCACGCTGCCGGACGGCTGGCGGCTCAATGGCGACGGCGCCGACCGGGAACTCGTCTGGACGTCCACCGAGCCCGTCCCCATGGGCGACGCCCGCGTCGAGTTCTACTCGGGCACGCGCCTCCTCGGCCGCCCCGCACCCGCCGCCGACGGGCACGCCTTCCGGCTGAAGGCCGACGGCCTGCGCCTGGGCGCCGCCGAGGACCTGCGGGTCATGGCCGCCGGGCGCCGCCTGGACGCCGGCGCCCCGGGCGACGCGGGCGCCGCGAGCGAGGCGCCCCGCAGGGAGCCCACCGCCCCTGCGGGGCCGGTGGAACCGCCCCTGCCGCTCAACCCGGTCGACCCCGGCAAGCCCGGCGCCTACCGCACCGTCAGCGGCGAGTACGAGCTGCCGGCCGTCCGGTTGCCCGGATACACCGAGCCGATCGAGATGCGCGCCGTCGTCGTCGGACCCGCCGGCGCTCCCGGCAAGCGGCCCCTCGCGCTCTTCCTGCACGGCCGCCACGGCACCTGCTACGGCCCCGGGGAGGAGGTGACCGGAGCCTGGCCCTGCGCCCCCGGCATGAAGCCGATACCCAGTCACAAGGGCTATCTGGCCGCCCAGAAGCTCCTCGCCTCCCAGGGCTATGTGACGGTCTCCGTCTCCGCGAACGGCATCAACGCCCAGGACCACGCGGCCGACGACGCCGGCGCACAGGCCCGCTCGTCCCTCGTGCGACAGCACCTGGGCCGCTGGGCGGACTGGTCGGCGCAGCCCTCCGGCGCCCCGGACGCCGTCCGGGCGACCGCGCCCGCCGACCTCTCCCGCGTCCTGCTCGTCGGCCACTCCCGGGGCGGCGAGGGGGTGAACCGCGCGGCGCTCGACAGCCTGCACCGGCCCCCGGCCGATCAGGACGGAGCCCCCGGCCCGGCGCGCTGGACGATCCGCGGCAACGTCCTGATCGGCCCCACGATCTTCGGCCAGAACCCGGCCCCGGACGTGCCCTCGATGACCATGCTGCCCGGCTGCGACGGCGACGTCTCCGACCTCCAGGGCCAGATCTACGTCGACGGCACCCGCGGAGTGAGCCGCGGCACCGCGCTGCAGAGCGCGGTGTACATGGTCGGCACCAACCACAACTACTTCAACAGCGAGTGGACCCCGGGCCAGGCGGAGGCACCCGCCCACGACGACTTCAACTCGGACGACGCCCAGGACCCGGTCTGCTCGCCCGGCGCCAAGACCCGGCTGACCGCCACGCAGCAGCAGACCGTCGGCGCCACCTACATCGCCGCGGCGGCCCGGCTCTTCGTCGGCGGTGACGACCGCGTCCGTCCGCTCCTCGACGGCACCGGCCGCCGCGTCGCTTCCGCCGGCCCCGCGCGCGTCCTCAGCCACGCCGTCGGCGGGCACCGCGCCCCCGGCTTCCTGCCGGGACCCGGGCTCACCGTGACCGGCGGCGGCCGGCTGTGCGCCCAGATCGATCCGGATCCGGCCCGCGCCTGCCTGCCGCAGAACGACGACGGCACGGGCGGCCGCTCCCCGCACTTCGCGTTCTGGGAGGCCTCGCCCGAACCCGGCCGCGACGCCGTCGCCCTGCGCTGGACGGGCCCGGGCGCGGGGGCGCGGACGACCGTACGCGCCGAGCGCCCGGTCTCCCTCAAGGGCTCCGGCTCGCTGGCGCTCCGCGTCATCGTGCCGCCCAACACCACAGGTACACGCCTGGACATCGCGCTCGTCGACGCCGACGGCCGGCGGGCACCGCTCGGCCGGGCACGGATCGACGGACTTCCGGGCACCGACCGCACCACCTCCCACTGGGGCCGTGAGGTCCGTGTCCCGCTGGCCCTCGCCTCCCGGGCCAAGCTGGACCTGACGCGGATCACGAGCCTCGAACTGACCCCGGCCGGCGGCGCGGGCCAGGCCTGGCTGATGGACGCCTGGGGCTGGCGCCCGGGCACCCCGGCCGCCGAGCCCGCTGCGATGCCCCGCGTCGACATCGGCCGACTGACCGTGGACGAGGGCGACTCCGGCGTACGGACCTACCGCGTGCCGGTTGAGGTCTCCGGCCGGGGCAGCGGCCAGGTCCGTGTGTTCACCCCGATGCCGGGCTCGGACGAGATGACGTCCAGGATCGTCACCGTCAGCCCGGGCAGCCAGTCCATCGACGTGCCGGTCGAGGTCACGGGCAACACCCGGTTCGGCCACGACCTCTCGCGGGACGTCTCCGTGAAGGCCGTGAAGGGTGTCGCCGTCGGCTCCCACCGCGGCGGGGTGACCGCGAGGAACGACGACGCGAAGCCCACGGTCACCGTGACCCCGGTCGCCGACGACGTCACCGAGGGCAAGCCGCTGACCTGGCGGATCACCCTGTCCGCGCCCGCCGACGTGGAGGTCGGCGGGGTCATCGAACTCCTGCCGGTCACCGGCGGCCCCGAACTGTCCAGCGCCGACGTCGACCCCGCCTGGCTGGAACAGTTCTTCGGCGCCGTGCCGAACCCGCCGAAGCCGCTCTCCGCGCTCGGCTGGGAGGGCGAGCCCGCGAGCGTCTGGGCGGACGTGCCCGCCGGAGGGACGAGCGTCGAGGTGTCGATCCCGACCGTCGCGGACCGCGTCGACGAGCCCACGGAGACCCTGCGGGCCCGGCTGACCACGTACGACGAGAACTGGGAGCCGCACCACGGGCCCGAGTTCACGGGCTCGGTGCGGGACGCCGCGTAACCGGATGTGACCATACGGACCGGGCCGCGGGGGGGGCGCGGCCCCCCCCCCCCCCCCCCCCCCCCCCCCCCCCCCCCCCCCCGGGGCCCCCCCCCCCCCCCCCCCCCCCCCCCCCCCCCCCCCCCCCCCCCCCGCCCCCCCCCTCCCGCGGGGGGGGGCGCCCCCCGCAAAACGGTTTTTACCCCTCGCGGGCGGGGGGGGGGTGGCCGCGCCCCCCCCCCCCCCCGGCCCACGGCACCAGCCGCGGACCACGATCCCCGGCTGTCGGGCCGTGCCCGCCGACCACCGACCACCGCCCACCGGCCACTGGCCACCGCCCACCGACCACCAGCCACCGATCACTGGCCACCGCCCACCGCCCACCGCCTACCGCCCGCCACCCACCGATCACGACCACCAGCGACCGACCAGCAGCCACCCGAGCCGTACAGCGAGGACCGCCATGACCCCGTCCTTCCACCTCCACCCCGGAGACTCCGGCTCCCCGGTCCTCCTCCATGTGCCGCACTCCTCCCGGGACGTGCCCCCGGACGTGCGCGACGGGATCGTGCTCGGCGACGAGGAGCTCGCGCGCGAACTGGACCACATCACCGACGCCCACACCGACGCCCTCGCGGACACCGCCGCGCGGGCCGCCGCCGTCACGCCCTGGCGGTTCGTCAACCTGCTCTCCCGGCTGGTCGTCGACCCCGAGCGCTTCCCCGACGAGCGCGAGGAGATGCGCGCGGTCGGCATGGGCGCGGTCTACACCCGGACCACCCACCGCGCCGTGCTGCGGCCCGACGACTTCGACGAACAGCCGCTCCTGGAGCGCTACTTCACGCCCTACGCCCGCGCCATGACCGCCGCCGTCGACGACCGGCTCGCCGCGGCCGGCCGCGCCGTGATCATCGACGTGCACTCCTACCCGACCGAGGCGCTGCCCTACGAGCTGCACGGCACCGGCCCCCGGCCGCCGATCTGCCTCGGGACCGACTCCTTCCACACGCCGCCCGCGCTCCTGGACGCGGCACGGAAGGCGTTCGCGCCGTTCGGCGGCATCGGCACGGACAGCCCCTTCGCCGGGACGTACGTGCCGCTCGCGCACTACGGCCGGGACCCGCGCGTCACCGCCCTGATGATCGAGATCCGGCGCGACGTCTACATGGTGGAGCCCGGCGGCGAGGCCGGGCCAGGTCTCGACGCGCTCGGGGCGGCCCTGACGGCCCTGGTCGGGGAAGTGGCGGCGGCGCACGGGTGAAATCCCGCCACATCGGTTCCCGCGTGCCGATGCTGTGCACCATGAACGCCACACGCTCCCCCCGTCGGCACCCGACCCGCACCGACCGGCTCCTCGCCGTCGGCGGGGGACTCCTCTCCGGCTACGTCGCCCTGGCCGTGGCCGACCTCCTCGCCGGCCTGATCCGCCACGAGTCCGGCCCGGTCACGGCCGTCGGCGACGCCGTGGTCGACCGGACTCCCGCCGCCGTCGAGCAGTGGGCGATCCGTACGTTCGGGGAGAGCGACAAGGCCGTCCTGCTGTCGGGCATCGTGCTCGTCCTCGGCCTGCTCGCCGCCGCCCTCGGGCTGCTCGCCCTGCGCCACCGCGCGGCAGGCGCCGCGGGCGTCCTCGGCTTCGGTGTCGTCGGCGCGCTCGCCGCCGTCACCAGGCCGGACTCCGACTCCGCGCTCGACGCCCTGCCCTCGCTCCTCGGGGCGGCGGCGGGGGCCCTCCTGCTGTACGTCCTCATCGGCCGGCTGCTCGCCTCCGAGGCCGGCGAACCGCCGCACGAGGCCGCCCGCGCCGACCGGCGGGGCTTCCTCCTCGTCGCGGCGGGCGCGGGCGTGGTCGCGACCGTCGCCGCCGCGCTCGGCCGGGCCGTGGGACCGCCCTCGGGGGAGGCCGCCACCGCCTCCCGCAGGGCCCTGCGGCTGCCCCGGCCGGCTTCCGCCGCCCCGGCCGTACCGCCGGGTGCTCAGCTGGACGTGCCCGGCATCAGCCCCTTCATCACGCCGAACCGGGACTTCTACCGGGTCGACACCGCCCTGGTCGTCCCCAAGGTCGACGCCGACGGTTGGCGGCTGCGCGTCCACGGCACGGGCGTCACCCGCGAACTCTCCCTCGATCTGAGGGAGCTGATGGCCCGTGAGGTGGTCGAACGGGACATCACCCTCGCCTGCGTCTCGAACGAGGTCGGCGGCCCCTACGTCGGCAACGCCCGCTGGCTCGGCGTGCGCCTCGCGGACCTGCTCCGCCGGGCAGGGGTGCGCCCGCCGTCCGAAGGCGGACCGGCCGACCAGCTCGTCGCCCGCTCCGTGGACGGCATGACCCTGGGCACCCCCGTCGAGGACGTCATGGACGGCCGCGACGCCCTGCTCGCCTTCGGCATGAACGGCGAACCGCTCCCCTTCGACCACGGCTTCCCCGTCCGCATGATCGTCCCCGGCCTCTACGGCTACGTCTCCGCCTGCAAGTGGATCGAGTCCCTCGAACTGGCGACCTTCGACGCCTACGACGCGTACTGGGTCCCGCGCGGCTGGGCCGCCCAGGCTCCGGTGAAGACCCAGTCCAGGATCGACACCCCTCGGTCCTTCGCCCGCCCGGCGGCCGGACAGGTCATGATCGCCGGGGTCGCCTGGGCCCAGCACCGGGGCATCGCGCGGGTGGAGGTCAGGGTCGACGACGGCCCCTGGCGGGAGGCCCGGCTCGGCACCGAGGACAGCCGGGACACCTGGCGCCAGTGGGTCCACCCCTGGCAGGCCGCGCCGGGTCGTCACACCCTGACGGTCCGGGCCACCGACGGCACCGGTGTCACCCAGCCCGAGCGGCGCACGGACACCATGCCGGACGGCGCCGCAGGCTGGCACTCGGTCGTGGTGACGGTCGAGTCCTGAGGGGCCGCGGCGCCGAGGACGGGCCCCAAGACAAGATCGAAACGCGGTCGGGTTAGCATATGAGCACCACCTAGCTCGAAAGATGAACTCGTGACTGTCAATGACGACTCGTTCACCAGCTGGAAGAACCGCGAGGAGATCGCGGAGTCGATGATTCCGATCATCGGCAAGTTGCACCGGGAGCGGGACGTCACGGTCCTGGTCCACAGCCGATCCTTGGTGAACAAGTCGGTTGTCAGCATCCTCAAGACCCACCGGTTCGCCCGCCAGATCGCCGGCGAGGAGCTCTCGGTCACCGAGACCCTGCCGTTCCTGCAGGCGCTCACCACGCTCGACCTCGGCCCGTCGCAGATCGACATCGCGCTGCTCGCCGAGGCCTACAAGAGCGACGACCAGGGTCTCTCGGTGGAGGAGTTCACCGCCTCCGCGGTCTCCGGTGCCACCGGCGAGAACAAGATCGAGTGCCGCGACGGCCGCGACGTCGTCCTCTACGGCTTCGGCCGCATCGGCCGCCTCGTCGCCCGCCTCCTCATCGAGAAGGCCGGCTCCGGCAACGGCCTGCGGCTGCGTGCCATCGTCGTGCGCGGCGGCGGCGAGCAGGACCTCGTGAAGCGCGCCTCGCTGCTGCGCCGGGACTCGATCCACGGCCAGTTCCAGGGCACGATCACCGTCGACGAGGCGAACAGCACCATCGTCGCCAACGGCAACACGATCAAGGTGATCTACGCCAACGACCCCTCGGAGGTCGACTACACGGCGTACGGCATCAAGGACGCCATCCTCATCGACAACACGGGCAAGTGGCGGGACCGCGAGGGCCTGTCGAAGCACCTGCGCCCCGGCATCGACAAGGTCGTCCTGACCGCCCCGGGCAAGGGCGACGTCCCGAACATCGTGCACGGCGTCAACCACGACACGATCAAGCCGGACGAGCAGATCCTGTCCTGCGCGTCCTGCACCACGAACGCGATCGTGCCGCCGCTGAAGGCGATGGACGACGAGTACGGCGTGCTGCGCGGCCACGTGGAGACCGTCCACTCGTTCACCAACGACCAGAACCTGCTGGACAACTACCACAAGGCCGACCGCCGCGGCCGCTCCGCGCCGCTCAACATGGTCATCACCGAGACCGGCGCCGCCTCGGCCGTCGCCAAGGCGCTGCCCGACCTGAAGGCGCCGATCACCGGCAGCTCGATCCGCGTCCCCGTGCCGGACGTCTCGATCGCCATCCTGAGCCTGCGCCTGGGCCGCGAGACCACCCGCGAGGAGGTCCTGGACTACCTGCGCGACGTCTCGCTGCACTCGCCGCTGAAGCGCCAGATCGACTTCACCACGGCCCCCGACGCGGTCTCCATGGACTTCGTGGGCTCGCGCCACGCGTCGATCGTCGACGCCGGCGCCACCAAGGTCGACGGCGACAACGCGATCCTCTACCTCTGGTACGACAACGAGTTCGGCTACTCGTGCCAGGTCATCCGGGTCGTCCAGCACGTCTCCGGCGTCGAGTACCCGACGTACCCCGCCCCGGCGGTCTGACCCCCGGCGCGCCCGGCGCGTACGCAGGCATGAGCGAGGCCCCCGCCCGACCCGGCGGGGGCCTCGCCCATGTGCGGGTTCAGCGGCGCGGGAGCTCGCCCGCCCGGTCGACGGCCGTCCTGGTCAGGATCGCGGACGTGCCGACGACCGTGCCCTTCGTCCCGGCCTCGCCGGACTCGGTCAGGACCGTGCGCTCCCCGAGGAACGCGTGGGTGGCCGGGTCGAAGACCCACTGGGTCTGCCGCCCCCCGGACGTCCGGGCGACGGCGACCCCGGGGCGGCCCACGGCATCGGTGGCCGCCGGCACGACGACCACCCCGGGGATCCTCCCGGCCGCCCGGTAGAGCGCGGCGCCGAGCCTGGGCGGCGCCCAGGTCTCCATGAGCAGGTCCCCGATCGCGGCGAACGCCGACTGGTCGGGATCGGCTCCCGGCGCCGCGGCGCTCCCGGCGCCGACGTCCTGCCGGATGCGCGCGAGGAGGGCGTCGGGGTCGGTCGGCAGCCCGGCGAGTGCCTCGACGGTCGTACGGGCGGCGGGGTCCGCGCCGAGCGGGGAGTCGGCTCCGCCCTCCTCGCGCAGCAGCCCCGGGCGCGTGCCGTCGGCCGACAGCCACACCTGGCGCGTGTGCGCGGGGGCCAGGGCGACCGGGCCGCCCCCGGCGCTCTGGGAGCCGTACGCGACCCTGCTCTCGACGTACACGAACTGGTCGGCCCTGAGCGCGGGACGCGTCTCCTCGCCCGCGGCGAGGGCGATCCGGTCGAGCAGCCGGGCCGCCTCCGGCGAGGCGGCGGCCGGGACGTTCACGGCAGGGCGGGTCCCGGAGGGCCCGAGGGCGACCGCGCCGCCGATCACCAGGGCGCAGGCGACGGCCGGTGCCAGCACCCGGACCAGCCGCGGCCGTGGCCGGCGCCCGGCCGCCGTCACCGTCCGGGCGTCGAGGGCGTCGAGCTCGTCGAGTGCGGAGACGCGGCTCAGCAGGGCCGCCTTCAGACGTTGCTCGCGCTCCGGCGTCAGAGCGGGTACGGCGGGCGGGGGCAGCAGCCCGGCCGGGTCGGCGTGATCGTGGTCCCCGGTGCGGTGCGGGCCGATGGTCATCCGTGGCTCTCCTTGGGCTCGGGCCGGACCGCGCGGGCGCGGCCCGCCGCCGACCGGTGGGGTGAGGTGTTCCGGTCGCGCGCCGACCGCGCCTCCCGCGCGGTGCGCGCCGACTCGGCGGCGGCGAAGGCGCGCAGCCGGGTCCTGGCGCGGGACAACCGCGAGCGGACGGTCCCGACCGGGACGCCCAGCGCCTCGGCGGCCGCCGCGTAGTCCAGGCCCGCCCACACGACGAGCGTGAAGACCTCGCGGTCCCGGCGACGCAGCCGGCCGAGAGCGACGTGCGCCGCCCGCAGCTGCTCGGTGTCCGCGAGGTGGGTGACGACCTCGTCGGCGAAGTCCGGCACCGAGCCGCGCTCCGGCAGCCGGGCGAGCGCGAGGTCCCGGCGCCTGCGGGCGCGCGCGCCCTGGCGCATCAGATTGGTGGCGATGCCGAGCAGCCACGGCCGCAGCCCGTCGCCCTCGGGCCGCAGCCGCTCGCGGCTGCGCCAGGCCTCGAGGAAGGTCGCCGAGACGATGTCCTCGGCCTCCGCCCAGTCGCCGGTCACCCGCAGGGCATACCGGTACAGCAGCTGGGCGTGCGCGTCGTACAGCTCACCCAGGGCCTCCCGGTCGCCGCCGCGGAGGCGCTCTCTCATCACTGTTTCCACACCCGGTACTGGCCGCCGCGCGGGGCGGGTTCCGGTGATCCGCGCCACAGCTCCTGGCATCCCGGCCCGAGGGTGGGTGTGACGCGGCTCACGGGAACGCCGGTGCCCGGCGGCCCAGTACGGATCATGAACACGTCCTCTCCTTCCCGGCCCTCGTCGCCCTCCCGCCGGTCCGTCCTGCGGACCGCCACGCTCGGCGCGGTCGTCGCCGCCGCGGGCCTCGCCCCCGCCGGCGGCGCCGTCGCGGCGCGGCGCACCCCGGACACGTACAGCCTGACGATCACTCATCTCGACCGGGCGGGGCGGCCGACCGGCGCCTACGCCACCACCGTCTCCGGGCTCTCCGGGCCCGGTGCGCAGGAGAGCGTCCAGCCGTACGACCCCTCCGGCACGGTCACCGTGCGCCTGCCCAGGGGCCGTTACGTCCTGGACAGCGTCCTGACCGCCCAAGGCTCCGGCGGCGGCACGGACTGGATCGTGCGACCCCGCCTCGACCTCGACCGGGACACCACCGTCACGGTCGACGCCCGCGCCGCGCGGCCGGTCGACGTCCGGCCGCCCGCCCGCACCGCCGCCTTCCTGCACGGCGGGATGTTCCTCCGGATCACCCACGACGGGGCCGAGCGCTTCCTCAACCAGGTCGTCGACGCCCCCACGCTGCGCGTCGCCCACCTGGGTCCGGCCGCCGAACCCGGCGCGGTGCGCCAGTGGTACGACGCGTACTGGAGCGCCGGGAGCGTGAGTTACGCCCTCGGCCACACCGGCACGTCCGCCCGCGCCCTGACCGGGCTCACCCTGCACCCCTCGCCCCGGCAGCTGGCGACCCTCCTCGTCCACGGCGGAGCACCGCAGGGCGCCCCCGGCACCGCGACCGTCGACCTGCTCCCCAGCGAGGGACCCACCGTCGGCCTGTCCCGGCCCCTCGCGACGCCCGGCACCGCCACGTACCTCGTCACCCCCGAACGCGGCGCCTGGGACGTCGTCTACACGGTCCGCCCGAGCACCCCGGAACAACCGCCGGAGTCCTACCGGGCCGAGGGCATCCATGTCCGCGCCGGCGCGACGACCACCCGGAGCTTCGACGGCGCGGCCCGGCTATGAGGCGACCGGGTGCCCGTCCAGGAAGAGGTGCAGCCCGCCGTCCTCCGGGCACCTCAGCCCGACCGAGACAGCCCGCACCTCCGCGGCCTCGTCGAGGACCAGGGCGACGGCCACGTGGAACACACCGTGGCCTCGGGGACAGTCGAGGTAGCCCTCCGGTTCGGGGGAGCCGTCGGCGGGCGGAAGTGTCCACGGGCGGCCGTCGGCCATGCCGAAGGCGCGGGGCAGGACGTCCCCGTCCCGCACCCCGATCGGAAGGAGACAGCCGACGCAGTGGCACTCGCCGCCCCACACCTCGAACTCGGCCGACGGGAACTCCGCCGAACCGCACAGCTCGCACACGACCGAGGCCGCCACGACCCGTCCGCCCGGCACGTCGGACGCGGACCGCCGCACCAGCTCCAGCAGTGCGTCGCGGCCCGCGTCACCCTCCCCGAACGGCCCGGGACCCCACCCGTTCTCATGATCCATGCCGCCCATCCTGACATCCGACGCCTGTCATCCTGAGGGGTGTCGAGGAGTCGGGGGGCTTCGGGGGCAGCGGTCACCGAGGCGGACGGCGTAGGTGTGCGAGCGCGGTCCGCGCTGCTCGGACGGGGGCGCCCGCGGTAGGGCGGGCCGCCGGAGCGTCAGCCGAGCGCCTCGCGTGCCGCGTCCGCGCGGGCGCGTGCC
>NZ_JBEZNQ010000038.1:0-84908 GCF_040653315.1 Streptomyces sp. NPDC047981
GACGTCCACCAGACAAGCAGGGCTGAACGGGCGACGCAACGACCCCCGGTACGAAGCGGAGTCGGACCCCCGGCGAAGGGCCCGGGGGCGGGGGTATGGGTGTTTTTGCAGGTCGATGAGGCCTATGGGGGGATTTAGGGGGGTCTGACCGGTCTCCTAGGGTGCCTCGTAGGTGACCTAGGTCCTATGAGGCGCCTCACCCCGCAGGACCCCTTCCGGCCCCTCGAATGTGACCTGGGCCTCGAAGTCGGCACGCCGCGTGGCACGCCGCAGCGCCTTCAGGAGCGTGCCGCCGACGGTCAGGGTGAGGACCACGGTGAGCGCCGCCCGGCCGAGGTCCCAGCCGAGGGAGGTGGCGAGGACGTACGCGAGGAAACGCACCAGATTCTCGCTCACCGGGTCCCCCGGCTGGAAGGAGATCCCGGTGCCGAGACCGCCGACCGTGACCCAGCCGTACAGATTGGTGACGGTGCCGTACGCGAACGCCGCCACGAAGCCGTACGCCGACAGCATCAGCAGCTCGCCCCGGCCCCTGATCCCGCGCTCGGCCGCGCCCGGCAGCAGACCCGCGCCCATGGTGAACCAGCCCATGGCCAGCATCTGGACCGGCATCCACGGCCCCACCCCACCCGTGAGCAGGGCGGACGCGAACATCGTGACGGCCCCGAGCACGAAGCCGAAGCCCGGCCCGAGGACCCGGCCGCTCAGCACCATCAGGAAGAACATCGGCTCCAGGCCGGCCGTCCCCGCCCCCAGCGGCCGCAGCGCCGCGCCCACGGCCGCGAGCACGCCCAGCATCGCGACGGCCTTCGCGTCCATGCCCGCGTCGGCGATCGTCGCGACCACGACCGCGATGAGGAGGGGCAGGAGGGCGGCGAAGAACCAGGGCGCGTCGGCGGCGTGCGTGGTGACCGCGGAGTCACTGTCGGCGAAGAGGGGCCAGCCGACGGCGATCAGCCCGACGACGGAGACGAGGACGAGCGCGGCGACGGACCGCGCCCCGAGCCGGATGGGGCGCGGGCGGCTCGGTCGGCGGTCGGGGAGCCCGGCGTTCACAGGGCCTCCCTGACCTGCTCGACCGTGAGCCAGGGCTGCGGGGCGAGGATCTTGGCGACCTGCGGGGAGAAGGCGGGGGAGGAGACGACGACCTCGGCCGTCGGGCCGTCCGCGACGACCTCGCCGCCCGCCAGGATGACCACCCGGTGCGCCAGCTCGGCGGCCAGCTCCACGTCGTGCGTGGCCAGCACGATCGCGTGACCGGCGGCGGCGAGCGCGCGGAGATGGGCGACGAGGCGGGCCTTGGCGGCGTAGTCGAGACCGCGGGTCGGCTCGTCGAGGAGCAGGAGCGGGGGGCGGCCGGTCAGCACGACGGCGAGCGCGAGGGCGAGCCGCTGGCCCTCGGAGAGGTCCCGGGGGTGGGTGTCGTCCGCGACGCCCGGCAGCAGCTCCGACACCAGGGCCCGGCAGGTCCCGGGGGCGGTGCCCGCGTCCGTGTCGGCCGCGGAGCACTCGGCGCCGACCGTGTCCGCGTACAGCAGGTCACGCGGCTCCTGCGGGACGAGACCGACGTGGCGGATCAGCTCGCGGGGGTCGGCGCGGTGCGGGACGCGACCGGCGACGAGGGCGGTGCCGGAGGTGGGCTCGACGATGCCGACCAGCGCGCTGAGCAGGGTGGACTTGCCGGCGCCGTTGCGCCCCATGAGCGCGACGGTCTCGCCCGCGTCCACCTGGAGCTCCACCCGCCGCAGCGCCTCGACGCGCCCGCGCCGCACGCCGAGGGCGCGGACGTCCACGAGGAGGGCGTTGGGGGGTGGGGTGGTGTCGGTGGCGGCCCGGGTGCGGCGCCGGAACAGGGAGATTCCCCCACCCCGCCCCTTCCCGAAACCCCGCCGGGGGCTGGTGGGGGGCTGATCACCGGGGGCTGCCGCCCCCGGGGCCTGCTGCGCGGCAGCTTCGCGCCGGGCGGTGGGGGTGTCTGTCTCCGGGCCCTGCTGTGCGCCCTGATCGCGCTGCCGGCTGGAGGTGTCCGGGCCATGCTGGACAGCGGCTTCGACCCGCTGGGCGGGGGTTGCCGTCTCGGTCGGTTCGGCCGGTGTGTTCAGCCCGTCCGGCGTTTGAGGACCGGGGGTCCGGGGGCGGAGCCCCCGGTTACGGGAAGGGGCGGGGTGGGGGAGCAGCCCCGCAGGGGCCGTCCCCGCAGCGCCCGCCTCCGGCACCCGCCCTTCCAGCCGGGACCGTAGGCCGGAGGCCATTCGGCGGGCGTCGCGGACCGTCAGGGGGAGCGGGCTCCAGCCCGCGAGGCGGCCGAGCGACACCACCGGCGGGTGGATCGGCGAGATCGCCATGATCTCGGCGGGCGGCCCCATGACCCCGTCCGGCAGCAGCAGGACCTGGTCGGCGTACTGGACCACGCGCTCCAGGCGGTGCTCCGCCATCAGGACCGTCGTGCCGAGGTCGTGGACCAGACGCTGCAGCACCGCGAGGACGTCCTCCGCCGCCGCCGGGTCGAGCGCCGACGTCGGCTCGTCCAGGACGAGGACCCGGGGATGCGGGGTCAGCACCGAGCCGATCGCCACCCGCTGCTGCTGCCCGCCGGAGAGCGTGGCGATCGGCCGGTCGCGCAGCTCCGCGAGGCCGAGGAGGTCCAGGGTCTCCTCGACCCGCCGCCGCATCACGGCGGGCGCGAGGCCCAGGGACTCCATCCCGTACGCCAGCTCGTCCTCGACGGTGTCCGTCACGAAGTGCGCGAGCGGGTCCTGGCCGACCGTGCCGACCACGTCCGCGAGCTCGCGCGGCTTGTGCGTGCGGGTGTCCCGCCCGGCGACCGTGACCCGGCCGGTCAGCGTGCCGCCCGTGAAGTGCGGGACCAGACCCGACACCGCGCCGAGCAGCGTCGACTTGCCGACCCCCGAAGGGCCGACGAGCAGGACCAGTTCGCCCTCCGGGATCGTCAGGTCGATGCCCTGGAGCGTGGGCGCGGCCCCGTCCCCGTACCGCACCGAGACGTTCTCGAACCGGATCACGACGACTCCTTCGACACGGACACAGACAGGGATGCGGACGCGGACGCGGATACGGACTCGGCTACGGATCCGGACTCGGATACGGACCCCGACCTGGACGCGGACGCCGGTACCGGGGCCACCCACGCCGGCACCAGGCCCACAAGGAGCGAGACCGCCGGCCAGACCGGCAGCTCCGGCGCCTCCAGTGGTACGACGCCCGGGTGCAGCGCGTCGTACGCGTACACGTTCGCCCAGATCATCAGCGCCGCCACCGCCACGCCCGAACCGGCCACCAGCCAGGCGCGCACGCCCCACCGGTCCGGCCGGTACCGGGTCCGTGCCGCCCGCAGGCCGCCGAGCCGGAGCCCCGCCATGGCCGCGACAAGGCCCGCGACGACCAGTGGCAGCCCGTAGCCCGCGCCCTCCGCCGCCAGCAGCCCGTACGAGCCCGCGCACACGCCGAGCAGCCCGCCGAGCGTCAGCAGGTTCGTCGTCCGCCGCACGGACGCCGGCACCTGCGCCGTACGCCCGTACCCCCGCGCGTCCATCGACGCTGCCACCGCGATCGAGCGCTCCAGCGCGCCCTCCAGGACCGGCAGCCCGATCTGGAGCACCGCCCGCACCCCGCCCGTCGGCCGCCCGCGCAGCCGCCGGGCGGTCCGCAGCCGGACGACGTCGGCCACCATGTTCGGCGCGAAGGTCATCGCCACGACCACGGCGACGCCCACCTCGTACAGCGCGCCCGGCAGCGACTTGAGCAGCCGCGCCGGGTTGGCGAGCGCGTTCGCCGCGCCCACGCAGATCAACAGGGTCGCCAGCTTGGCACCGTCGTAGAGGGCGAAGACCACCTGCTCCGCCGTCACCCGACCGCCGATCCGCACGCCCTGTGCCCACTCCGGCATCGGCACCTCGGGCAGCGTGAACAGCTCCACGGTCCCCGGGATCGCCGAGCCGAGCAGCACCGAGAACACCACCCGCAGGGCCACCACGAACAGGCCCAGCTTCACGAACGCCCCGTACGAACGCGCCCAGGGGGCGTCCGTACGCCGGGCCGCCACGACATAGCCCGCGACGGCGACGATCAGACCGAGGAGCAGCGGGTTGGTGGTCCGGGAGGCGGCGACGGCCAGACCGAGCGCCCAGATCCACCAGGCGCCCGCGTGCAGCGCGTTGGACCGGCTCGCCTCGGGGGCACGGATCATGCGCGGATCATGCGCGGCGGCGCGCCTTCCAGAGCGCGGCGCCCCCGAGCACGGCCACGGCGGCCCCGCCCACCAGGATCCCGACGGAGGGCCCGCCGTCCTCTTCCTTCGCCTTCTGCGCGTCCCCCTGCGCCGAGGCCGACGCCGAGGCCGACGCGGGCGCGGATGCGGACGCCGCCGTCGACGGCCCGCTGCCGGGCTTCTCCGCGGCCACCTGCTCGCCGCAGCCCTTCGCCGGATACCCGGCGATCCCGCACAGCAGCGCCGCGCTGTCGTAGCGCAGCGGCTTCGCCACCGCGGCCAGCGCCTCCGCGCTCGTCGCGTCGGTACGGACCTGCGCGCAGCCGGTCTTCAGCGGCGGCGCGGGCGGGGTCTCGCCCTGCGGGGCGTCCTCGGCGGTGCCGAAGTCGATCACGACGGCCACCCGCTTCGTGCCGGACTTCTCGGCGGTACCGCCGCAGATCCCGCTGAAGTCGGGGCCCGCCGTGGGCCGGGCGGCGTCGGCGGCGTCCTCGCTGACCGCGAAGCGGAAGCCGATCGCGTCGCCGTCGGAAGGCCGGGCGGTCGCCGGGCCCTGCGTCGCGTACGCCCAGGTCGTGCCGCCGTCGCTCTCCCAGTACGACCAGTAGCGGTAGCCGGCGGCCTCGGCGGGCGCGGCGGCGGCCAGCGTCAGGAGGACGCCGGCACCGGCACCGGCCGCCGTTCCGAGCAGCCGTGGCAGCCGTGGCAGCCGTGTTCTCACTTCTTGCGCCCGCTCAGCAGGAAGCCGATCCCGATGCCGACGACCGCGCCGATGCCGATGATCCACCACAGGTTCGAGGAGCCGGAGCCGTCCTCGTCGCTCGCCTCGGCCGTGGCGGTCGGCGAGGCCTTCGGCGCCGGACCGGTGGCGGCCAGCTCCTTCAGAAGGTCGGTCGAGCCGAACGCCGTCGGGTCGACGTGCATGGCCGTCGCGGCCAGGGTCAGCTGCGCGTACGCGGCCGGGCCGTTCTCCTTCGCCCAGGCGGCGGAGTTCTTCTGGAGCCAGGTCAGAGCGCCGGTGGCCTCCTTCGTGGCACCGGCGGCGGCGAGCGCGACGACGGCGTCGGCGGTGTTGCCGAAGTCGGGCTGCTCGGTCGGGTCCGTCGCGCCGGGCATCGGCGGGGTGTTCAGGTGCCCGGTCTTCGCGAGCGCGGCGGCCAGGTAGGAGGCGCCGTTGAGCGCGGCCCGGTCGATCGTGGGCTTGGTCTCGGCGGTGCAGGCCGGCGTCTGCTGCGGCTCCACGCCCCGCGCCGTGATGCCCTTGCCGAGCCCCGCGAGGGTGGCGGCGGCGGTCGCGTCCGCGTTCGCGAGCAGCTTGCCGTCCTTGTCGGGCTGGTACGCGAAGGCACCCGCGCCGTCCTTGGCGGAGCAGGGGAGGGAGAGCGTGAGCAGGGCGTCGTACGCGGTCCTGCCCTCCGCGGACTTCACCTCGCCGGGCTTCTGCCCGAGCGCGGTGAGCGCGCTGACGACGATCGAGGTGGAGTTGGCGTCGCTCGGACCGCCCGGGTTGTAGCCCCAGCCGCCGTCCTTGTTCTGCACGCTCTTCAGCCAGCTCGCCCCGGCCTCCGCGGTCGCGGCCAGCGGCTTCGGGTCGGCGCTCTTCGCCTTGAGGCCGGTGAACGCCTGCACGGCGACGGCGGTCGCGTTGGTGTCCAGCATGGTGGTCGCGTCACAGGGCTTGGCCGGGTCCGCGCGGAAGGAGGAGAAGGCGCCGCTGGCGCACTGCTGCTTCGTCAGCCAGGCCACGGCCTCGTCGGCGGGCTGGACGCCGTTGGTCGTCTGGGCGATGAACGCGAGCGACTGGCGCCACACCCCGTCGTACGTCGGGTCCTTCGTGCCGTAGAGACCGGCCGGCACCGCGGGCGGCGCGGGGGTCGCGGACGGCGAGGGCGCGGCGGTCGCGACGGGGGCCAGGCCGGTGCAGAGCACTGCTGCGGCGGCGAACGCGGCGGCGCCGCGGCGAACGGTGGTCATGCGTGTGGTGGCCTCTCCTGCGGCCGGGCACCGGCACGCGTGAGGCACCAGGCTCGGCTCCGTATTCCTCGACGGCGCCGGCGGTCACGTCCCGGACGGGGCATTCCGGCTCCCGTCCTTCCGGGGTCTCCCGGGGGACGGTCACGGTTGCGGGTCAGCGCCGGATTCGCACCGGCTTCCCCCCGTACGGGTGTGAGGACGACGCGCCCACTCTACCGGCCCGTAGCCGACCCGTCCGGGTGGGTGCGAGGGGCTCCCGCGGGCTTCGCGCATCGCCCGCCGGGGGGTGGGCCCGCTGTGCCATGCTGGCCGCTGTTCGCGAGGACGGCGTCTCACGGGGGTGCGGAATGCGGCCGTTGACCGAGACCGATCCGCGTCGGGTGGGCGCGTACCGGTTGCTCTACCGCCTGGGGGAGGGCGGCATGGGCTGCGTCTATCTCGGCCGCTCGCCGGGTGGGCGGACGGTCGCGCTCAAGGTGGTGCACGGCACGCTGGCCGGTGACCCCGGCTTCCGGCGGCGGTTCGCCCGCGAGGTCAGGGCGGCCCAGTCCTTACGGGGCGCGGGGACCGTACCCGTACTGGACGCCGATCCCGAGGCGGCGGTGCCCTGGCTGGCCACCGCGTACGTTCCCGGGCCCGCGCTCTCCGAGGCCGTGATCGCCCACGGGCCGCTGCCCCAGGAGGCTCTGTGGCGGCTGTTCTCCGGGCTCTCGCACGCGCTCGACGGGGTGCACACGGCGGGCCTGGTACACCGGGACGTCAAGCCGTCCAACGTGCTGCTCGCGCAGTCGGGGCCGCTGCTCATCGACTTCGGCATCGCGCGCTCGGCCGACGAGACGGCGCTGACCGGGACCGGTCTCGTGGTCGGTTCGCCCGGCTACATGTCGCCCGAGCAGGCCGAGGGCAAGGAGATCACCTCGGCCGCGGACGTCTTCTCGCTCGGCGCGGTCCTGGCCTTCGCGGCCACCGGGCGCGGGCCATTCGGTGGCGGCTCGGTGGCCGAACTGCTCTACCGGCTGGTGCACCACGAGCCCGACCTCGCCGGCGTCGGCGGCCGCTTCGGCGAGCTGGCGCGGGCCTGCCTCGCCAAGCTGCCCGGGGACCGCCCGACGGTCGCCGAACTGGCCGCCGCCGCCGACGAGCACGTGGCGCCCCACGGCCCCTGGCTGCCGGCGCCGGTCGTCGCGGCGATCGCGCAGAAGGCGGAGGAGCTGCTCAACGCGGAGGCGGAGGAGGACTCCTGGGAGCCGGAGGCGCCCGTCGCCACGGCCGCGTCGGAGCGCGTCACGACCGCCCTGCCCGCGCACGCCCCGCGGTCCACCGCGGTCCTCCCGGAGCCGAACCCGGCCCGGCCGGCGCCCGCACCCGGACCCAGGGCGGCCGTGCCGCGCGCCCGGGCCGAGTCCAGGGCCCCGTCCGCCCGCGCGAGGGCGGTGAAATCTCTGTCGTACGGCCTCGGCAGACCGCTGTACGCGCTGTTCTTCCTGATCCCGATGGTCGTCTTCCTCGTCGGCGGCGTCGATCTCATGGACCGCGCGATGCGCTACCCCTCCGTATCGGACCAGCAGCAGGGCCCCTTCCAGTGGGCGACGGACGCGTGGTGGCGCGTGCCCGGCACGCTGGCCCTGTTCGCCGCGATGGTGGGACTCCACCTCTACCGGCGGCGCCTGCTGACCGTCCCGGCCGGCAGGGTCCGGCTGTGGACGGCGGGAGTCGGCCTCTTCTGGATCGCGCTGATCGCGATGACCGTCCTGCACGTCCTGTGGGTCATGTTCGTGGAGAACGGCGCGGACATCGGCGGCGAGCACTGGCTGCTGTGGGTGGCCCTGCCGGTGATGATCCTCGGTGGGGGTACGGCTCCGCTGATCCTGGGGGCGTCGGTGATCAGGATCGCCAAGGCCTGACGGGCCTCCCCCTGGTCACACCGCCACGTACGTCACCGGATCGGTACCCGCCACGGCCTCCGCGCGGCCCAGCTTCACGAGCCGGCGCACATGCGCCTCGGCCTCGCTGACCGCGATGTGCCGGGAGCCGTACGGGATCTGGTCCCAGGGGCGGTTCCACTCCATGCGCTCGGCGAGCTGCCAGGGGGTGAGCGGGGTCGCGAGGAGGTCGAGGAGTCCGGTCAGCCGTTCCTCGTGGTGGTCGAGCAGCTCCCGGACCCGGCCGGACGCGTCGGCGAAGGCGTACTGATGCGCGGGGAGCACCTCGGCGACCCCGAGCCGCCCGATCCGCTCCAGCGAGTCGAGGTAGTCGCCGAGGGGATCGGTCACCTCCCCCAAGCTCTCAGCTTCGTTCGAGCAGGGGGGACCCCCATGTTCGTCCGGGTCCTCGTAGAGGCCGATGTGCGGGGAGATCCCGGGCAGCAGGTGGTCGCCGGAGAAGAGCCGGCCGTGCCCGGGGAGGTTGGCGGGGTGCTCCTCCTCCAGGTGCAGGCAGACGTGACCGGGGGTGTGGCCGGGGGTCCAGATCGCGCGCAGGCGGCGGCCCGCGAGGTCGAGGAGTTCGCCGGGGACGATCTCGCGGTCGGGCAGGGCGGAGCGCAGCCCGGGCAGGGTGCTCGCGCGGCGGCCGGAGGCGCGGGCGGCGAGGAGCGGCGCGGTGTGCTCCTCGGGCGCGCCGACGGCGGTCAGTTTGCGGGCGAGATAGTCGAGCCACGTGCCCGGTTCGGACTCACGGGTGCGGCGGACGACGGCGGTGTCGGCGGCGTGCATCGCGATCCACGCCCCGGACGCCTCGCGGACCTGCCCCGACAGGCCGTGGTGGTCGGGGTGGTGGTGGGTGATGACGATCCCGTGCACGTCGCGAACGGAGGTGCCCAACGCGGTGAGTCCGTCGGTCAGTTCGGTCCAGGACGCCGGATCGTCCCAGCCGGTGTCGATCAGCACGGGCCCCCGGTCGGTGTCGAGGACGTGGACGAGGGTGTGGCCGAGGGGGTTGTCCGGGATGGGGACCCGGATCGACCAGACGCCTCCGCCGTGTTCGGTCACCTGGCTCATGGGCCCTCATCTCTCCGCGACGGCAAGGCGCTCGTTCGAACCCGGCCACCATAACGCGAACTGACGAGGCGTCAGAAGTCCCTCACTCGACGAGTGCGGCGACGGCGGCGCGCGTCCAGTGCCCGGCCGCGCCGGGAAGGGCGGCGAGGTGGTCCGCGATCTCGTCGGCGCTCCACGCCCCCGAGGCGCGCAGGCCGCCCGCGAGGTGCCGCAGATAGGCGGCGGAGGGCGCGCGGAGGGCGACCTCCGCCATCCGCCAGGGAGCGGTGAGCGTGAGGACGGGGACGCCGCCGATGGTCCCCGGGCACACGACCGTCTCGTAGTGCCCCGGCCCCGAGGTGACCCGCCCGCCGCCGAGAGCGCCGGTGAGGTCGAGGTCGGCGCCCGGCTCCCGGTACATCTCCTGGGCGGCGATGTCGGAGAACTGCTCGCGGGTGAGGAGATGCGCGACGGCCCAGGCGGCGCCGTCCGCGTCCGGGTCGTAGAAACCGCGGCCGCCCGTCCACACCGGGGACTCGGTCGCGAAGTACACCTGCCCGGGGAGGCGGACGGCGACCGAGCGCAGCGGGGGCGACGCGTCGCGGCACCCGGGGGACGAGCGCGCGGCGCCGGGCGGCCGGCCGCCGGCGAGGTAGCACCGCAGGCGGTCCGGGTTCATGTTGGAGCCGTAGGCCGCGTACCAGATGTGCCGCGGCGCCTCCGGGGCGGCCTGCCGGGACGTGGCCGCCCGCCGTGCCGTGGCGGCCTGCCGTGCCGGGGCGGCCTGCCGTGCCGTGGCGGCCTGCCGTGCCGGGGCCGCGCGCCGCGAAGAGGTGACGTCGAGGACCGGGGCCCGGGGTGCGTCTGCTCCGCGACGGCCGTCCGGTGTCCGCTCGCCTTCCATGCCTCGCAACGTACCCCTGTCGGCCCGCCGGGGCGCGGCGGCGACATACGACCGCCCGGACCGCCGGGACCGCCCGGCTCCTCGGCATTGCCCGCGATAACTAGAACTGGTATCAGTTCTGATACACAGTCAGAAACATCGCGGGTTCCGGGAGGCAGTCGGTCATGACCGAGCTTGTGGAGCACGGAAAGCTGTACATCGGCGGCGAGTTGACCGAGCCGGCCGGCGGGGACGTCATCGAGGTGATCTCGCCGCACAGCGAGGAGGTCATCGGCCGCGTGCCGCACGCCTCCCGGGCCGACGTGGACCGGGCCGTCGCCGTCGCCCGCGAGGCGTTCGACCGCGGGCCGTGGCCGCGGATGACGCTCGAGGAGCGCATCGAGATCGTCGGGCGGATCAAGGACGCCATCGCCGTCCGCCATGAGGAGATCGCCCGGTCGATCAGCTCCCAGAACGGCTCCCCGTACTCCTGGAGCGTCCTCGCCCAGGCCCTCGGCGCCATGATGGTCTGGGACGCCGCGATCACCATCGCCCGTGAGTTCCCGTACGAGAGCAGGCGCGCCGGGGTCCTCGGGCCGATCATGGTGCGCCGCGAGCCCGTCGGCGTGGTCGCGGCGGTCGTGCCCTGGAACGTCCCGCAGTTCACCGCCGCCGCCAAGCTCGGCCCCGCCCTGCTGGCGGGCTGCACGGTCGTCCTCAAGCCCTCGCCCGAGTCCCCTCTCGACTCGTACATCCTCGCCGAGATCGCGACCGAGGCAGGGCTCCCCGAGGGCGTCCTGTCGATCCTGCCCGCCGACCGCGAGGTCAGCGAGTACCTGGTCGGCCACCCGGGCGTCGACAAGGTCTCCTTCACCGGCTCGGTCGCGGCGGGCAAGCGCGTGATGGAGGTCGCCTCCCGCAACCTCACCCGCGTCACCCTCGAACTCGGCGGCAAGTCCGCGGCCGTCATCCTCCCGGACGCGGACCTCGCCGCCACCGTCGCCGGGATCGTCCCGGCCGCCTGGATGAACAACGGCCAGGCCTGCGTGGCCCAGACCCGCATCCTCGCCCCGCGCAGCCGCTACGACGAGATCGCCGAGGCCTTCGCCGCCGCCGCGGGCGCCCTGGTGGTCGGCGATCCGCTCGACCCGGCCACCCAGGTCGGCCCGCTCGTCGCCCAGCGCCAGCGGCAGCGCTCCCTCGACTACATCAGGATCGGCCAGGACGAGGGCGCCAAGGTCCTCAGCGGCGGCGGCCGGCCCGCCGGCCTCGACCGCGGCTGGTACGTCGAGCCGACCCTCTTCGGAGCCGTCGACAACTCCATGCGCATCGCCCGCGAGGAGATCTTCGGTCCCGTCATCTGCCTGCTCCCCTACGGGGACGAGAGCGAGGCGCTCGCGATCGCCAACGACTCGGAGTTCGGGCTCAGCGGCAGCGTCTGGACCGGGGACGTCGAGCACGGCATCGACTTCGCCCGGAAGGTCCGTACGGGCACCTTCAACATCAACACCTTCAGCCTGGACATGCTCGGCCCGTTCGGCGGCTACAAGAACTCCGGCCTGGGGCGCGAGTTCGGCCCCGAGGGCTTCGGCGAGTACCTGGAGTACAAGATGGTCCACCTGCCGGCCGGGTACGAGGGGCCGGGTGGTGCGTGATGGGCGATCGCTGGCTCGTGGAGGTCGACCGGAGCGTGTGCATCGGCTCCGGGATGTGCGTCAACCACGCCCCGGACGGCTTCCGGCTCGACACGGCCCGCCAGTCCCATCCGCGCGAGCCGGAGGCGGACGCGAACGAGCGCGTGCTCGCGGCGGCCGAGGGCTGCCCGGTCGAGGCCATCCTGATCACCCTGCTCGACGGCGGGGAACCGGTCTTCCCGCCTGAGGAGTGATATCCACGGGCCATCGGCCCGGGCCGTGTGTGACACTCCTGCGGATCTTCTGCGACAGGGGTGGGGTACATGCGAAGGACATGGCGGACGGCGGCCGTCTGCGGTGCGGCGGCGGTGACGCTGGTGGTCTCGTTGTCGGTGACGGGGTGCGAAGCGCGGACGGGGACCGGATCGCCGGCCGCCCCCGCCTCGCCCGGCGCCCCGGCCACCGCGGCCTCGCCCGCCGCCCCGGCGGCGGAGGCGACGCGGGGCGAGCGGGGGAAGTTCGACCGGGTCGCGGCGCAGGCCGACCTCGACGCGGCTGCCTCCGCCGCCGGACTCCCGGACTCCGGGCGGTCCGAGGGCTCGCCGTCGCCCGCCCCGGCCGGGGCCACGGAGAAGGAGCGGCTCAAGGCGCGGGCCGCGGCCTGCTCCGCCCGCTGGGGGGCCTACGGCCGGGAGTTGGCCGAAGCGGGCGACAGACGGCGGAAGTTCGACGCGACCGTCGCCGAACTGGTGGCGCGGGGCTGGCGGGTGACGACGGAACGGAACGAGGAGAAGCTCCCGGACGAGGGCGCCGTCGTCATCACCGTGCTCAAGAAGTCGGGCTGGTCGGTGGAGGCCCGCCACGTCACGGGAGCACTGGAGATGCTGGTCTTCCAGGCTTCGGAGGACGCCTGCATGAACGGGTTCACGGAAGCGGACTGGAAGCTGATGATGAGCGCCGACTCGTAGCGGACCGGGCCGACATTGGCTTGATCCACCCTTTCCACGTGCAAAAATCTTCCCCTGATGACGGGGGCAACAGGCCCGCGTGCGCCCATGATTGGGAGAGTTGTGCGCAAGGCGAAGATGGTGGCCGCGGCCGCCGGTGTGGTGTTGCTGGTCGCGGGTTGCGGCAGCGAGGGTGGCTCGGGCAAGAACAAGGACGGCGGCTCGTCCGCGTCCTCCTCGGGCTCCACGACCGGCGGTTCCGAGGCGGGCGGCGGCGACAGCCCCACCGCGGCCGCGGTGGAGAAGGAGATCGAGGCCGCCGCCACGACGGCGGGCTTCGTCCGGGACGCCTCGGGCGAGGAGGTCCCCGCCGCGCTCAAGGAGTGCATGGTGTCGTGGACGCCCGACGCGAAGAAGGCGGCGGACCCGAAGAAGTCGTACGACGCCACGGTGGCGACGCTGACGGGTGGCGGCTGGACGCAGGGCCAGAAGGTCGAGCAGGCCGGCTCCACCGTCCAGACCCTGAACAAGGGCAACTGGTCGCTCAAGGCCAGCAACCACGGCGCGGCCGGCCTCGCCATGGTGATGTTCATCGGCTCGGACAACTCCGCGAAGTGCGAGGCGCTGTTCAAGGCCGACCTGGAGAAGAACAAGACGCAGTAGCGGCCCACTCAGGCGGCCGCGCCGGCTTCGGCCGTCGCGCCCGCGCCGGCGGCCGGCTCCCCGGTCCCGTGGCCTCCCTAGGGGGTCACGGGACCGGTGGTCGCCGCCCCCTCGGGCATCGTCAGGTCGATCAGCCGGCAGACCGTCTCGATGTCGATCTTGACCTGGGCGATCGAGGCCCGGCCCGACAGCCAGGTGATCAGCGCCGAGTGCCAGGTGTGCTCGATCACCCGGACCGCCGACAGCTGCTGCGGCGTGGGGTGTTCGAGCCCCATCGAGTCCAGGATGATCGCCGTGGTGAGCCGCGAGACGGTGTCCACCTCCGGGCTCACGCTCCGGTCCGCGAACGTCAGCGCCCGCACCATCGCGTCCGCGAGCTGCGGCTCGCGCTGGAGCGCCCGGAACGCCCGCATCAGCGTCTCCGCGACCCGCTCGGCCGAGGTCTCACCCGCGGGCGGCCGCTTCCGCAGCGTGGTGTGCATGTGCTGCAGCTGGTCCTGCATCGTCGCGACCAGCAGATGGATCTTGGAAGGGAAGTAGCGGTACAGCGTGCCCAGGGCCACCCCGGCGGCCTCGGCCACCTCCCGCATCTGAACGGCGTCGAATCCGCCCCGCCCGGCGAGCTGCGCGCTCGCGTGCAGGATGCGACGGCGGCGTGCCTCCTGGCGTTCCGTCAGGGGCGGCGATGCGGGTCTGTCTTCCGCGGTCATGAAGTCCCGTTCCGTGCGGTGGGCGAGCTGCGGTGCGGCGGCCGGATCAACGGCGGTACCGCCGGAGTATGGCGGGGCTTCCGCCGTGGCGCGAATCACCTGATCCGGCTCTCGCTCCACAGCTACCTGCCGGTAGATTCTGTGCTCCTTGAACGATCAAGAACGATCAAGTCTGTAACTTGTTCTAGATTAGCGCGAGCGGTTACGCTCCCGCGAAACGCAAGCTCGAAGGGGGCCGCGAGTGACCGCTGAGGCCATAGAGGCAAACCCCCGACAGGGCGTCCCGGAGCACGGTGACAATCCGTTGCGGATCGCTCTCCTCACGTACAAGGGCAATCCGTTCTGCGGTGGTCAGGGCGTGTATGTCCGGCACCTCTCCCGCGAACTCGCCCGCCTCGGCCACCACGTCGAGGTCATCGGCTCCCAGCCGTACCCCACCCTCGACGAGGGCGTCCCGCTCACCGAGATCGCCAGCCTCGACCTCTACCGCTCGCCGGACCCGTTCCGCACGCCGAAGCGCGACGAGTACCGCGACTGGATCGACGCCCTCGAGGTCGCCACCATGTGGACCGGCGGCTTCCCCGAGCCGCTCACCTTCTCGCTGCGGGCCCGGCGCATGCTCGCCGCCCGCCGCGGCGACTTCGACGTCGTCCACGACAACCAGACGCTCGGCTACGGACTCCTCGGCGGCCCCCGGGTGCTCGGCGCCCCGCTCGTCACCACGATCCACCACCCGATCACCGTCGACCGGCAGCTGGACCTCGACGCCGCGGGCGACGATTGGAAGCGCCGTCTCTCCGTCCGCCGCTGGTACGGCTTCACCCGGATGCAGAAGCGGGTCGCCCGGCGCCTGCCCTCGGTCCTCACCGTCTCCGGCTCCTCGGAGCAGGAGATCGTCGCCCACCTCGGCGTCCGCCCGGACCGCCTCCGGGTCGTCCACATCGGCGCCGACACCGACCTGTGGTCCCCCGACCCGTCCGTCCCCGAGGTCCCCGGCCGCATCGTCACCACCTCCAGCGCCGACGTCCCGCTCAAGGGGCTGATCCACCTCGTCGAGGCCCTCGCCAAGCTCCGCACCGAGAACCCGGCCGCGCACCTGGTCGTCGTCGGCAAGCGCGCCGAGGACGGGCCGGTCGCCCAGGCCATCGAGCGGTACGGGCTCGAAGGCGCCGTCGAGTTCGTCAAGGGGATCTCCGACCGCGAGCTCGTGGACCTCGTCCGCTCCGCCCAGGTCTCCTGCGTCCCGTCCCTGTACGAGGGTTTCTCGCTGCCGGCCGCCGAGGCCATGGCCACCGGGACCCCGCTCGTCGCCACCACCGGCGGCGCGATCCCCGAGGTCACCGGGGCCGACGGCGAGACCTGCCTGGCCGTGCGCCCCGGCGACGCGGGCGCGCTCGCCGCCGCGCTCGGCCGGCTGCTCGGCGACCCGGATCTCCGCGCGCGCCTCGGCGCGGCGGGACGAGCCCGCGTCCTCGACCGCTTCACCTGGGCCAAGGCCGCCCAGGGCACGGCCGAGCTGTACCGGGAGGCGATCGCCGCCCAGGGGCGTCCCGTACGCCAAGGAGCCCGCCGGTGACCGTGCCCACCGCCACCGCCACCGCCGCGTACCGCCCCCACCCCCGCACCACCACCCCTCCGGAAGGGCAGACCTCGTGCTGACCGTCGACTTCACCCGCTTCCCGCTCGCCCCCGGCGACCGCGTGCTCGACCTGGGCTGCGGTGCGGGCCGGCACGCCTTCGAGTGCTACCGGCGCGGCGCCCAGGTCGTGGCCCTCGACCAGAACGGCGAGGAGATCCGCGAGGTCGCCAAGTGGTTCGCGGCGATGAAGGAGGCCGGCGAGGCCCCGGCCGGCGCCACCGCCACCGCCATGGAGGGCGACGCGCTCAACCTCCCCTTCCCCGACGAGTCCTTCGACGTCGTGATCATCTCCGAGGTCATGGAGCACATCCCCGACGACAAGGGCGTCCTCGCGGAGATGGTCCGCGTGCTCAAGCCCGGCGGCCGGATCGCCGTCACCGTCCCGCGCTACGGCCCCGAGAAGATCTGCTGGGCGCTCTCCGACGCGTACCACGAGGTCGAGGGCGGCCACATCCGCATCTACAAGGCGGACGAGCTGCTCGCCAAGATGCGCCAGGCCGGCCTCAAGCCGTACGGCACCCACCACGCCCACGCGCTGCACGCGCCGTACTGGTGGCTGAAGTGCGCCTTCGGCGTCGACAACGACAAGGCGCTGCCGGTCCGGGCGTACCACAAGCTCCTGGTCTGGGACATCATGAAGAAGCCCGCCCTGACCCGGGTCGCCGAGCAGCTGCTCAACCCGGTGGTCGGCAAGAGCTTCGTGGCCTACGCGACCAAGCCCCACCTGCCGAAGGCCGAGGCGTGACGAGCCCCGAGCAGATCGCGGAGCACCTGCTCCTCCCCGGGGTCCTCACCGCCGAACAGGCCGCCGAGACCGTCGCCGGGATCCTCGCCGTCCAGCGCGAGGACGGCGCCATCCCGTGGTTCCGCGGCCACCACCTCGACCCGTGGGACCACACCGAGGCCGCCATGGCCCTGGACACCGCCGGGGAGCACACGGCGGCGGCCCGGGCGTACGAGTGGCTGGCCCGGCACCAGAACGCCGACGGCTCCTGGTACGCCGCCTACCACGACGGCGACCCGGACGACGTCACCGACCGCGGCCGCGAGTCCAACTTCGTCGCGTACGTCGCCGTCGGCGTCTGGCACCACTACCTCGCCACCGGCGACGACGCCTTCCTCGACCGGATGTGGCCGGTCGTCTACGCGGCCGTCGAGTTCGTCCTCGCCCTCCAGCGGCCCGGCGGGCAGATCGGCTGGAAGCGGGAGGCGGACGGGCGGGCGGTCGAGGACGCGCTGCTCACCGGCAGCTCCTCCATCCACCAGGCGCTGCGCTGCGCGCTCGCCATCGCGGAGGCGCGTGAGGAGCCCCAGCCCGACTGGGAACTGGCGACGGGCGCGCTCGGCCACGCGATCCGCAGCCACCCCGAGCGCTTCCTCGACAAGTCCCGCTACTCGATGGACTGGTACTACCCCGTCCTCGGCGGCGCCGTGCGGGGCGCGGCGGCCAAGAACCGGATCGACGCGCACTGGGACGCCTTCGTCGTCCCGGGCCTCGGCGTGCGCTGCGTGCTGCCCAACCCGTGGGTGACCGGCGGCGAGAGCTGCGAACTCGCCCTCGCCCTGTGGGCGATGGGCGAGTCCGACCGGGCCCTGGAGATCCTCCAGTCCATCCAGCACCTGCGCGCCGAGGGCGGCATGTACTGGACGGGGTACGTCTTCGAGGGCGAGGCGGCCGTGTGGCCCGAGGAGCTGACCACCTGGACGGCCGGCTCCCTGTTGCTCGCCGTGGCGGCGCTCGGCGGGGACGAGGCGACGGTGGCCGTCTTCGGCGGCGAGCGGCTGCCGGGCGGCCTGGAACCGGAGTGCTGCGAGGGCTAGGGGGCTAGGGCCTGTCTCGACGAGACACCCCTGGGGGCTCGTCGAGGCGTGGCTCAGCGGCTGCGGAGCTTGCCGGCCACCGTGTGGCCGATGGCGAGGTAGACGACGGCGGCGAGGCCGTAGCCCGCGACGACCCGCGCCCAGGCGTCGTCGAACGTGAACAGGTCGTAGGACCACGCGGCCAGCCAGCGGGCCGCGTCCTGGACGAAACTCACCAGGGCGTTGGCCCGGTTGGCCTCCAGCAGGTACATGAGGATCCACAGGCCTATCAGGCCGGCGGCGATGTCGGCGGCGAGGGCGATGACCTTGGCCGCCTGCGTCGTACCTCTGTGTTCAGTCATGGGTGTCGTTTTGCCGCTTCCCGGGGGGCCGAAACCCGTTCGGAGTCGCCCGGGTGGCGCAGCGGTGGGCACGGGGCGAGGCTGTGGCCAAAGCCCTCAGGGAGGTCGAGCCGTGCCCAGTTCCGGTACTCCGTCAGGTGTTCCGTCCGGTCCGATACGCCGCGGAGTCGTGGCGCTTCTGCTGTCCTGCGCCCTGCTCCTGACGACGGCCGCCTGCGGCGATGACGACGCCCAGAGCGCTAGCGCGAGCGCCACCGCGAGCACGACGGCCGAGCAGCAGAGGCTCGCCAAGACCCGGTTCGTCGCCAACGCGGGCCTGGCGGCGGGCGCCACCTATCAGTGGATCGTCAAGCCGTACCGCGCGGGGAAGTTCAAGAAGGGCGCGGACGGCCAGAAGTTCGCCCTGGTGAAGGCGGGCCTGGCCGGAGCGTTCGCGTACAACAGGCTCAAGGCGGCGGTGAACAACGCCAAGGGCGACGAGACCCTCTCCAAGGCGGTCGCCCCGCTCACGGCGGGCATCGAGAAGCTCAAGGACCTCGGCACGAAGCTCCGCAAGGGCGAGGCGAGCGAGGCGGACGTCGGCTCGTTCGAGGACGTCATCCAGAACGTCAAGGACGCGGGCGCGAGCGCGGGCGCCACGGTGACGGACCAGGTGCCCAGCACGTCCCAACTGGGCGGCTGACCTCACGCATTCAGCTCGGCGAGCAGCCGCAGCGTGGCCGGGTCCGGCGCCGTGACCAGCAGGTCCGTCACCGGGCCCTTCCGCCACTCCGCGAGCCTTTCGGCGATCCGCTCCTTCGGACCGACGAGCGAGATCTCGTCCGCGAAGGCGTCCGGCACGGCCAGCACGGCCTCCTCGCGCCGCCCGGCCGCGAACAGCTCCTGGATGTGCGCCGCCTCCGCCTCGTACCCCATGCGGCCCATCAGATCGGCGTGGAAGTTCCGGGCGGCGTGCCCCATGCCGCCGATGTAGAAGCCGAGCATCGCCTTGACGGGCAGCAGCCCGTCGGCGGGATCGTCGCAGAGCTGCGCCCGCACCATCGGCGCGACGAGGAACCCCTCGGGCAGCCGGTCCGGGAGCGCGTACACCTCCGCGTACCGCGAGGGCGACCAGTAGAGCGGCAGCCAGCCGTCGGCGATCCGCAGGGTCTGCGCGATGTTCTTCGGTCCCTCGGCCCCCAGCAGCACGGGCAGGTCGGCCCGCAGGGGGTGGGTGATCGGTTTGAGCGCCTTCCCGAGCCCGGTGCCGTCGGCGCCGGCGTACGGGTGGGAGTGGAACCGCCCGTCGAGCGCGACGGGCCCCTCGCGGCGCAGGACCTGCCGGATCACGTCCACGTACTCGCGGGTCGCGGTCAGCGGACTGCGCGGGAACGGCCGGCCGTACCACCCCTCGACGACCTGGGGCCCGGAGAGCCCGAGCCCGAGCATCATCCGCCCGCCGGACAGGTGGTCGAGCGTGAGCGCGTGCATGGCGGTCGCGGTGGGCGTGCGCGCGGCCATCTGCGCGACGGCGGTCCCGAGCCGGATGCGCGAGGTGTGGGCGGCGATCCACGTCAAGGCGGTGAACGCGTCCGACCCCCACGCCTCGGCCGTCCACACCGACCCGTACCCGAGCCGCTCGGCCTCCCGGGCGAGTTCGAGGTGCGCGGGGGAGGGGCCGCGCCCCCAGTAGCCGAGAGCGAGTCCGAGACGCATGGGCCCGTACCTTCCTGACGATCCGTCAGATCAGTTTCGGGGACTGTACGACAACGGCCCCCCGCCCGGAAGAGGTTCCGGGCGAGGGGCCGTCGAGGCGGTCGTGGCGCTGTCGCTCAGCCGCGCTGGATGCCGGTGGTGTCCTGGAGGACGCCGCGGCGGCCGTCCTGGGTCTGGGCGATCAGGCCCGGGCCGCGCTGCTCGACCGCCAGGTACCAGGTACCGGGGGCCAGTTCGGCGATCGGGGTCGGCGAGCCGTCCTCCGCGTACAGCGGGCGGGCGACGGGGACCGCGAACCAGAACGGGGCGAAGTCACCGGCGGGCTGGCCCTGGCCGCCCTGCGCGGCCTGCGGGGCCGGCTGCGCGGCGGCGGGCTGGGCGTGCGGGTCGGGCTGCGGCTGGCCGCCGTACGGCTGCTGCTGGGCGCCGTAGGGCTGCTGGGCGCCCGGGTAGCCGTAGCCACCGCCGACGCCCGGCTGGCCGGGCTGGCCCGGCTGCATGCCGTAGGGCTGCTGGGTCTGCGGCGCCGGGGCGCTCACGAGCGGGGCCTTGAGGGCGGGGACCAGCGGGCCGGCGACGGCCGCACCGGCCAGGATCAGGGAGCCGATGAGGCCGAGGACGAGGCCGGCACCGGCGTTCACCGATTCGAACATCCACATCAGCATGTTCCACGCCGAGGCCACGGTGAACGCGACGCCGACCTGGCCGAGCTCCAGGCCCGCGACCTTGCGGTTCTGCAGCTGCGGGAGCCCGCGCGACAGGACGACGAGTGCGGCGCCCGCGATGCCGAGGATGATGGCGCCCCAGCCGAGCGGGGAGACCTCCCAGGCGTTCGTGCTCGGGACCTGCTCGCAGATCTCGGGAGAGGCGTCACAGCCGTTGATGCTGAGGAATGAGGCGATGAACAGCACCACCGCTGCACCGATCAGAACGCCATCGCCTCGGGTGAGGGAGCGGATATTCACGTAAAGAGTCCTTCGTCGGTCTGTCTCGTCGGGTGGTGCGAAGCACGGGGGTGGGGCCGCACGGCCCCCAATCGTACGGAGGGAATCTATCGCCCGTCGGTACTACCCCTTGAGGTAGGTCCCGATGCCGTCCGCCATTCCCTGGGCCGCTTTCTGGCGCCATGCCGCATTCGTGAGGAGTGCGGCGTCCTTCGGGTCGCGCATGTTGCCGCATTCGACGAAGACTTTGGGCACGGTCGAGAGGTTGAGTCCGCCGAGATCGTCGCGCACGTCCAACCCCGTTCCGCCACCGAGGTAGTTGGCGGGCGCGGTGCCGGTCGCACGCGCGAAGTGGGCGGCGATGGCCTCGCCGAGCTTACGGGAGGGGCCGACGATCTTCGCGGTGTCGGCGGCGCCGGAGCTGACCCGGGCGGGCAGGATCACGTGGAAACCGCGGTTTCCGGTGCCCGAACCGTCGGCGTGCACGGAGACGACGGCGTCGGCGCGGGCGGCGTTGCCGGTCCGTGCCCGCTCGTCGATGCAGGGGCCGAAGGGCCGGTCGGCGTCGTGCGTGAGCAGGACCTTCGCGCCCTGGGCGGTGAGGAGATCACGCAGACGGTGTGAAACATCGAGGGTGAATGCGGCTTCGGTGTAATCGGTGTTCGTGGAGGTGCCGGTGGTGTCGCATTCCTTGCGACCTGTGCCGATATCGACCTTTTGATTGATTTCCCGAGTGTGACGGAAATTGCCGGGATTGTGACCCGGATCGATCACGATCGTCCGGCCGGCGAGGGGGCGCGCTCCGGGGGCCGTGGGGGAGGCGGCCCCGGGCGTGGGGGCGTCGGCGCTCGTGGTCGCCTTGGCGTCGGTGGACCTCGGGGCGGCGGAGGGCGAGCCGCCGCCGCAGCCGGTCGCGAGCGCGGCGAGGGCCGCGCAGGCGGTGAGGGCGCGGGCGCTGGCGCGGGTCTTTCGCTGGTCGTACGGCACCTTGCGACTCTAGTGGGAGGTTCCGGCGGGCGTTCGGCCGACGCGTCGTGACTGTGAAGGCCGCGTGGGGGGTATGCAGAGAACACGTACACGGACCACGGGGGGAACTGTGACGGGGGAAGAGCCGAACGACGCACGTCCAGGGGGAGAGCCGGACCCGCGCGTCTCGGAGACGCCATGGGCCTACGGGGCCCAGGGGACCCCGGGCGTGCCTGGGGCGACGGGGGCGTACGGGGCGACGGGGTTCCCGCCGCCGCCCGCGCAGCCGCCGCCCGCGCAGCCTCCGGACCAGCCGCCGGGGATGCCGGTACCGCCCGAGCCGCCCGCCGCGCCGGTCGAGTCGAACCCGGCGCAGGCGTTGCTCGTCGGGTTACTGAACCTCTCCTGCCTCGGCCTCGGATACGTCCTGCTCAAGAAGTGGATCCAGGCCGCCGTCTGCGTGCTCGCGACGGCCGTCCTGCTGCTCGTCGCGCTGCCCGCCGACGTGGACGGCGTGCCCACCGGCGTCCTCGTCGGGTACGGAGCCTTCCTGCTCGCCGCGGCCTTCGACGGGGCCAGGCGCGGACTGCGCGCCCCGCTCGCCCTGCCCGGAGGCGCCGGCGCAGGGGCAGCGGCGGCCGGGGCGGGGCGGCTCGCGCTCCCGATCGCCCTCGGGCTCGTGCTCCTCGCGGTGCCCGTCGGCGGCTCCGTCGCCTACGGCGCGGCGCGGGACGAGGCGGTGGAGCAGTCGCTGCTGGCCCGGCTCGCGGCGGCGGACGAGCAGGTGAAGTCGGTGGAGGGGCAGAGCTTCGGCGGGGCGGAACACACGTACCGCAAGGCGCTCGACGTCTACCAGGAGCTCGGCACGAAGCACAAGGACTCCCGCGCAGGCCGTCTCGTCCCCGACCGGCTGACCGACTACTACACGTCCGTCTCGGTCCCGTACCAGCAGAAGAAGTACTGCGAGGCGGTCCCGGGGCTCCAGCATCTGCGCGCCCTGCCCGAGCGGGTGGACCGCGCGCTCCTCGACGGGCTCACGGGGAAGGCGGACGACCCGCTGGCCCACTCCTGGTACGAGTGCGGCATCACCGGACTCGCCGGCGCGGGTACGGAGGCGGCGGCCGGGGACAACCTGAACGCGCTGCTGTCGACGTTCCCGGAGTCCTCGTACGCGAAGAAGGTCGAGCCGACGGTCCGCGAGAGCCTGCGGACCCGGGCGGCGGCGATAACCGCCGGCGGCACGAACCCCTGCGACGCCGTCCTCGAACTGGAGCGCTTCCGCACCACCGTCGACCTGCTTCCCAAGGACACCTTCGCCGCCGTCTCCACCGACACGGGCAAGGAGATCCAGAAGGGCGACTTCGCCTGTGGGGTGAAGCAGTTCGAGGACAAGGACTTCGGCGAGGCCCTCCAGACGATGAACGACTACGTCAAGGACCACCCGGACAGCCCGCAGGTCGCCCACGCGCGCTCCATCGCCATCGCCGCCGAGATAGCCGACGAGACGCCGGACGCGGGCAAGCGGCTGCCGTCCGCCACGGCACCGGGCGGCTCCCGGATGGTCATGGTGGTCTCCAACGACGGCCCCGGTGAGGTCGAGCTGCTCTACACCGGCCCGGTGACCGGACGCGTCACGCTGAAGTCCTGCGGGACGTGCACGACGTACGAGAGCGGCGGCCTCGCGCAGCGGCTGGGCGCGCCGAAGCCCAAGGTGTGCTCGGGGCCCTCGTCCAAGTACCCGAAGGCCACGCTGTGGCTGCCCGCGGGCGACTACCACTTCCTCCAGAAGCGGCCGAGCGCGAGCTCCCTCTCGGCGGCGGACAAGTCGAGCACGGCGAAGATCCAGTCGGGGTACTCGTACACGAACTGCCTGTACGTGACGAAGGGCTACGGCTTCGGGCTCTAGGGAGGGAGTCCGGGCAGCGTGACCGGGCGGACGAAAAGCGGTGGTCGTCCGCCCGACCGCGCTGCCACGATCGGGCCGTGACCACCTTGTTCCTGATGGTCGGCCTGCCCGGATCCGGCAAGACGACACGCGCCCGGCAGCTCGCGCACGAGCACGGCGCGCTGCGCCTGACACCCGACGACTGGATGATCCCGCTGTTCGGGGAGTCGGAGGCGGACGGGAAGCGCGACGTGCAGGAGGGGCGGATGCTCTGGCTGGCCCTGGAGGCGGTGAGGGTCGGCACCGATGTGGTCGTCGACTACGGCTGCTGGTCCAGGGACGAGCGGTCCGCCGTCCGCTCGCTGTCGCAGGCCGCGGGCGCGCGCTTCCGCATGGTCTACGTGCCCGTGGACGAGGAGACCCAGAGGGCCAGGATCGCCCACCGCTGGGCGACCACCCCGGAGGAGACGTTCCCGCTGACCGAGGCCGACCTCCGGCACGGCCGGGCCCTGTTCGAGGAGCCCGACCCGGCGGAGCTCGACGGGCGGGCGGACGACGGACCACCCGCCGGATGGCGGACCTGGCGGGACTGGGCCGCCGACCGGTGGCCGTCGTTCGGTTGACCGCTGGACGGGGTCAGCGGCGGCGCAGGACCCGGAGCGAGTCGGTGACGGAGACCTCCTCGAAGTCGCCCGACTCCAGGGCGCGGAGGTAGATCCGGTACGGGGCCTGGCCGCCGTCCTCCGGGTTCGGGAAGACGTCGTGGATCACGAGCAGGCCGCCGGCCGCGACCTTGGGCGCCCAGCCCTCGTAGTCGTTGCCTGCGTGCTCGTCGGTGTGACCCCCGTCGATGAAGACGAGGCCCAGCTCGCCCGCCCAGACCCTGGCGACCTGCGGGGAGCGCCCGACGACCGCGATCACGTGCTCCTCGAGGCCCGCCTTCCGCAGGGTCCGGCGGAAGGTCGGCAGGGTGTCCATGAGGCCGACCTCGGGGTCCACGACGGTCGGGTCGTGGTACTCCCACCCCGGCTGCTGCTCCTCGCTGCCGCGGTGGTGGTCCACGGTCACCGCGACCGTGCCGGCCTCCCGCGCCACGTCGGCCAGCAGGATCGTGGACCGCCCGCAGTACGTCCCGACCTCAAGGAGCGGCAGCCCGAGCTTCGCGGCCTCCGTGGCGGCGGCGTGCAGGGCAAGCCCCTCGTCGAGCGGCATGAAGCCCTTGGCGGCCTCGAAGGCGGCGACGATCTCGGGCGCGGGCATAGGGGGCCTCCTACTGGCGGGTACGGCACGTGCGAGCGCCCATCGTGCCCTACGCGTCGCACTCGAACCACACCGTCTTCCCCGCGGCCCCCTCCGACACCCCCCACCGGTCCGTCACCCCCTCCACCAGCGCGAGCCCCCGCCCACCCTCCGCGAGCGGCTCGGCGACCTTCGCGTGCAGCGCCCCCGGCACGTCGTCCGCGACCTCCACCCGCAGCCCGTGCGGCTCCCGCAGGAACAGCACCGTGCACCGCCGCCCGGGCACGTGCCGCACGACATTGGCGACCAGCTCGGTCAGCGCGAGCGCACCGGCGTCGGCGAGGTGGTCGAGCCCCCAACGGCCGAGGGACATGCGCAGGATGCGGCGCATGTGACCGGCGGAGTGCTCACCGACGGTGAAGCCCATGCGGTAGCTGTTCTGAAGTTCCGCCGGATAGAGGTCAGTTGCGTGATTCATGCCACCAGGGTGGAGTGGTCTGGTTACGCTCGGCTACGGACCGAAACGAACGCAGTGAAGCGTGAGCTTGGGGGTGACCTCGTCGTGGTCAACATCCGCAGCCTCGACCCCAGCGCCTCGCCGCTGGACTACTACGGCTGGGAACTTCGCCGTTTGAGGGAGGAGGCGGGCCTCAGTCAGCAGCAAGTGGGCGACATCGTCTTCTGCTCGGCGTCGCTGATCGGCCAGATTGAGACGGCGAAGAAGGTCCCCACGCGGAAGTTCTCGGAGCAGTTGGATGCGGCCCTGATGACGGGCGGGGCGTTCACACGCTTGGTGGGGTTGGTTCTCAAGAGTCAGCTGCCTGCGTGGTTCCAGCCGTACGCGGAGATGGAGGCGAAGGCAGCCTGCATCTACTCCTTCCAAGCGCAGTTGGTTGACGGCCTGCTCCAGACACCCGACTACGCGCGGGCTGTTCTCGGGGCCCGGACCGTGGACGACCTCGACACCAAGGTCGCAGCTCGCATGGAGCGGCAACGCATCCTGGATCGGGCGTCCCCGCCGTTGGTCTGGGTGGTCATGAGCGAGGCTGTCCTGCATCAGGAGATCGGCGGGCGGGCGGTGATGCGAAACCAACTGGCCCACCTGTTGGCGATGCAGGAGCGGGAATGGCTGAAGATCCAGATCCTTCCGTTCGCGGCTGGGGCACATGCGGGATTGCCAGGCTCGTTCAACCTGCTGCGCTTCGAGGACGACCCCGACATCGTGTACACGGAGGACTTCGTCCAAGGGCACATGACTGCCGATCCGGCAGCCATCAGGGAGGGGTCGCTCCGTTACGATCACCTTCAGGCTGCCGCGTTCTCCGTGGAGGAGTCGGCGGCGCTGATCGCCCGCGTAATGGAGGAGCGCTATGGGGACCAACCAGCACCTGACGGGCGTGCGTTGGCGTAAGTCGTCGTACAGCGGCGACACGGGTGGCCAGTGCGTCGAATGCGCCCCCCTCGGCGCCGCCGCCTGGCGAAAGTCCTCCTACAGCAGCGACACCGGCGGTCAGTGCCTCGAAGTCGCCGACCTCGCCGCCCACATCGCCGTCCGGGACTCCAAGAACCCCGAGGGGCCCGCGTTCCTGGCCAGCCCGGCGGCGTTCACCGCGTTCGTGGTGGCCGCCGCCGAGGGCCGGATCGGCTGAGGGGCCCTGGGGATGCCCGTACCGCCCTTCGATCCCGAGCTGGCCGTCGTGCTCGCGGCGCTCGACCCCGAGATGTTCGCGTCCGTCACGCCGGAGAACCTGCTCGCCGTGCAGGCGCGGGACGTCGCCGCCCGGACCCGGCCGACCGTCGAGGAGCTGGGCGACGGCGGGCGGTTCGAGGTGGCGGAGCTGAGCGTGCCGGGGCCTTCGGGTGCACCCGAGGTCACGCTCGTGAGTGCGCGGCCCGCCGGGCTCGCGGGGCGGCCGCTCCCGCTGATGCTCTACATGCACGGCGGCGGCATGGTCATGGGCAACGCGTGGTCCGTGCTGCCGCGCGTCCTGAACGACTGGGCGGAGCCGCTCGGCATGGCGGTCCTCTCGGTCGAGTACCGGCTCGCGCCGCAGACGCCGTACCCGGGGCCGCTGGAGGACTGTTACGCGGCGCTGGTGTGGGCCGTCGAGCACGCGGCCGAGTTGGGGATCGATCCCGACAGGGTCGTCGTCGGCGGCAAGAGCGCGGGCGGTGGGCTCGCCGCCGGGCTCGCGCTGCTGGCGCGTGACCGGGGCGGGCCGGCCGTGCTCGGGCAGGTGCTGCTCTGCCCGATGCTCGACGACCGGATGGAGGGCTTCTCCACCCACCAGATGTCGGGGATCGACATCGGGGACCTCACCTCGCACACGACGTTCTGGCAGGCGTACCTCGGCGACCTCCGCCAGGGTTCCGCCGACGTCCCGCCCTACGCGGCGCCCACCCGCGCGACGGACCTCTCCGGGCTTCCTCCCGCCTACATCGACGTCGGCTCGGCCGAGATGTTCCGGGACGAGAACGTGGCGTACGCCGACGCGATCTGGCGGGCGGGCGGCCGGGCCGAACTGCACGTCTGGCCCGGCGCGTACCACTCGTTCGACGGCTTCGCCCCGGACGCCGCCGTCAGCCAGGACGCCCGCGCCACCCGCACCCGCTGGCTCCGCCGGCTCCTCGGGGTCGCTCAGTAGCGGTGGTTCGGCCAGTGCGGGTCCTCCCAGCGGGCGGGGCCCGTCAGGCCGATGAGGCGTATCCGGTGGAGCAGTTCCTCGGAGACGTCCGGGGTGCGCAGCCGTGTCGGGGCGTGGCGGGCGAGCCAGGAGGAGAGTTCGGCGCACAGGGCTGCCGACTCGTCGCTCCAGGGGTACCAGGGGAGACTGTCGGCCAGGAGGTCGTACTCCCAGGCGTCGGCCGCCTCGGCCAGGTGCCGGTCGGCGTGCCGGTCGTCGAGCGCTTCCCAGGCCGCCAGCCACGGCGTGAGCGTCTCGGACGCCTCCACGCACAGAATGATCAGGTCGTGCACGGCGACCGCCGGCTCCGGAGTCGTCAGGCTGTACGCCCACCAGGCGTGCAGGAACTCCCACACCGCCGCACTCTGGGGCTCGGGCCACTCCCGCCAGCCGCCACGGGCGAAGGAGCGTCCGATGGCTTCCATGTCGTACGCCGGCGCGTCCATCCCCTGGACCAGTGACCGGGCGAGCTGCGGCAGGACGCGGCGGAGCACCGCGCCGTGGTCCCGCCAGTCGGGGGCGCTCCACGTGCGACGCAGGAGGTCGGGATCGAGCGCGATGTCCGGGCGCTTCAGGAGCGCCAGCTCCTCGTCGCTGCCCCAGTGGCAGTCGCACTGGACCTCGTCGGCTTGGGCGGTCATCCCCCGGAAGGTGATCTCCACCCGCTCCAGAGCGTGATCGAGCCGGAGTCGCGCGGATGTCTTGCGGGAATCGTCGGGAGCCAGGGTCATCGGGCACAGCCTCACAGGACTCCGGCCGGGTCTCGCCGACTCCGGCCGAAGAGGGACACGTTACAGGTCCGGGCGAACCCGTGGGCTTTCTGACCTTCCGTCAGATTGGAACGTGTTCTAGTCTGCCGCCCATGGGCATCGGAATCACGCAAGAGCAGCGGGAGTTGGCCCGGTCCGTGCGCGGGTGGTTCGCTCGGGCCGTGCCGTCCGAGGACGTACGGAAGCTCCTCGACGCGCCCGCCGAGAGCGGCGGCGTCGGGCGGCCCGCCCACTGGGACGGGCTCGCCGAGCAGGGGCTCCTGGGGATCCACCTCCCCGAGGAGTACGGAGGCGGGGGCGGCGATCTCGTCGATCTGGCCGTCGTACTCGAAGAGGCCGCGCGGGCGCTCGTGCCGGGGCCGTATCTGCCCTCCGTGCTCGCCGGGGAGGTGCTGAGACGGGTCCCCGGGGCGGGCGAACTCGTCACGGGCCTCGCCACCGGGGCGCGGGTCGGGGCCGTCGCGCTCGGGGCCGGGGGGATGACCGGGGTCGAGGTCGAGGGGGGCCTGGTCCTCGACGGGGTCGCGCCGCCCGTCCTCGGGGGCGCCCAGACCGACCTGCTGGTCCTGGCCGCGAGCACCGCGCGGGGTGTCGTGTGGGCCGCCGTGGACGCCGCGACCCTCGCCGTCCGCCCGCACGAGAGCGCCGACCCGACGCGGCCGACCGCCGAGGTCACCGCCGACGGCACCCACGTACCCGCCGAGCGGATCCTGGACCTCGACCCGACTCTCGTACCGGACCTGGCCGCCGCCCTGTTCGCCGCCGACGCCTGTGGGACCGCCGCGCGGGCCCTGGAGACGGCGGCCGAGTACGCGAAGACGCGCGAGCAGTTCGGGCGGCCCATCGGGCAGTTCCAAGGGGTCAAACACCTCTGCGCCGACATGCTCGTCCGGGTCGAGCAGGCCCGCGCCCTCGCCTGGGACGCCGCAAGGGCCACCGGGTCGACCGCTCGGCCCCTCGTCTCCGCCCTCGCCGCCGCCACCGCCCTCGACGCCGCCTACAGCTGCGCGAAGGACTGCATCCAGATCCTCGGAGGCATCGGCTTCACCTGGGAGCACGACGCCCATCTCGCGCTGCGCCGCGCCCTCGTCGCCCGCCAGCTCCTCGGCGCGGGCGACCTCCACCGGGCGCAGGCCGTCCGGCTCGCCGCCGAGGGCGTACGGCGCGAGCTGCGGCTCGAACTGCCGCCCGAGGCCGACGCGTTCCGCGCCGCCGCGCGCGAGGCGGTCGCGCCCGCCGCCGGTCTCGACCCGGGCGCCGCGCGGCGCGCGCTCGCCGCCACCGGGTACGCCGCCCCGCACCTGCCCGCCCCGTACGGCCTCGGCGCCGGACCGCTGCAGCAGCTCGCCGTCCAGCGGGAACTCGACTCGGCCGGTATCGCGCTGAGCGGCCTCGGGATCGCCACCTGGGTCGTCCCCTCCCTCCTCGCGTACGGGACGGCCGCCCAGCAGGAGCGGTACCTCGCGCCCACCCTCCGGGGCGAGCTGCTCTGGTGCCAGCTCTTCTCCGAACCGGGCGCCGGGTCCGACCTCGCCTCGCTCCGTACGAGGGCGGAACGCACCGAGGACGGCGGCTGGCGGATCACCGGGCAGAAGGTGTGGACGAGCGCCGCCCAGTGGGTCGACCACGGCATCCTGCTCGCCCGCACCGACCCCGACGCCCCCAAGCACAAAGGGCTCACGTACTTCCTCGTCGACATGAAGAACACCCCCGGGATCGACATCCGGCCGCTGAAGGAGATCACCGGGGACGCGCTCTTCAACGAGGTGTTCTTCGACGGTGCCGTGCTCCCGGCCGACGCCGTCGTCGGGGAGGTGAACGACGGCTGGCGCGTCGCCCGCAACACCCTCGGCAACGAGCGGGTCCACATGGCCGACCAGGTCGCCTTCGACTCCGGTCTCGAAGCGCTGATCGAGCGGGCGGCCGGTGCCGACAGCTCCGTCCTCGACAGCTCCGTACGCGTACGGATCGGAGCCCTGGCCGCCGAGGCGCACGCGCTCGCCTGCATCGGGCTGCGGACCACGACGCTCCAGGTCTCGGGCCTCGAACCGGGCGCCGGTGCCTCCGTCCGCAAGCTCGTCCAGACCGTCCACCAGCAGAAGCTCGCCGACCTGACGCTCGAACTGCTCGGCCCCGAGGGCGCCGTGCGGGAGGGGGCGGGGGAGCGGGCCGTGCACGGGCTGCTGATGTCCCGCTGCCTGACCATCGCGGGCGGCACCACGCAGGTCCAGCTCAATGTCGTGGCCGAGCGGCTGCTCGGCCTCCCGAGGGACTAGAGACCCGAGATCCGAGACCCGAGACCCGAGACCGAGACCGAGACCGAGGGGCACGAACATGGGGAAGGCGTACATCGTCGGCGTCGGGATGACGAAGTTCGAGAAGCCCGAGACGCGCGACTGGAACTACTGGGACATGGCGAAGGAGGCGGGCACGGCGGCGCTCGCCGACGCCGGCGTCTCCTACGACCAGGTCCAGCAGGTTCCGGTCGGCTACTGCTTCCAGGCCTCCACGGCCGGGCAGCGCGCCGCGTACGAACTCGGCCTGACCGGGGTGCCGGTCTACAACGTCAACAACAACTGCGCGACGGCGTCGACCGCGCTGATGATGGCCCGGCAGTTCGTGGAGGGCGGGATCAGCGACTGCGTCCTCGCGCTCGGCTTCGAGAAGATGGCGCGCGGGGCGCTGGGGGGCGGCTCCGACGGCGGCGACTTCAAGACCTCGCCCGTCGCCCGGCACTACGGGATCATGGCCGCCGCCCACGGCTTCGAGATGTCCCCGCCGACCGCGCAGATCTTCGGCAACGCGGCCCGGGAGCACATGGAGCGGTACGGGACGACCGAGGTCCAGCTCGCGGCCGTCGGCGCCAAGAACCACCAGCACTCGGCGAACAACCCCAACGCCCAGTTCCAGGACGTGTACACGGTCGACGAGATCCTCGCCGCCAAGACCATCCACCGGCCGCTGACCAAGCTCCAGTGCTCGCCCACGTCGGACGGCTCGGCGGCGGCGGTCGTGGTGTCGGAGCGGTTCGTGGTCGAGCACGGGCTGCACGACAAGGCCGTGGAGATCGCGGCGCAGGCCATGACCACGGACACCGAGGACTCCTTCGCGTCGGGCTCGTGCATCGACGCCGTCGGCCGGCCCATGTCCCGCGCGGCGGCCCGGCAGGTCTACGAGCGCTCCGGCCTCGGCATCGAGGACGTGGACGTCGTCGAACTCCACGACTGCTTCTCCATCAACGAGCTGCTGACCTACGAGGCCCTCGGCATGTGCGAGGACGGCGCCTCCGGGAAGCTCGTCGAGTCGGGGGCGACGACGTACGGCGGGCGGTGGGTCGTGAACCCGTCGGGCGGGCTGATCTCCAAGGGGCATCCGCTGGGCGCCACCGGCCTCGCCCAGGCCGCCGAGCTGGTCTGGCAGCTGCGGGGCGAGGCGGGGCCGAGGCAGGTCGCGGGGGCCCGCGTGGGGCTGGCGCACAACATCGGGCTCGGCGGGGCGGCGGTGGTGACGATGCTGCGGCGGTCGTAGGCGGGGAGGCGAAGAGGCGATGGTCGGGAGCAGGGGCCGGAACCGGGGCCTGCGGCGGTCGTAGGCGGGGCCTGCTGAGGTCGTAGGACCGATTCCCGATGTACGGGGCAATCGCCTTCTGCGACCATCACACGCATGGCCCGAACCGAGTCCGCCGCCGAGTCGGCCGCAACCGCCCCGTCCCCGTCCGTCCGCCGCCCCACCCCGCGCGCCTGGCTCGTCGTCCTCGCCGCGTGCGCGGGGCAGTTCCTGGTGGTCCTCGACGTCTCGGTGGTGAACGTCGCCCTGCCGTCGATGCGGGCCGACCTCGGCCTCTCGGCGATCGGGCTGCAGTGGGTCCTCAACGCGTACTCCATCGCTTTCGCAGGATTCATGCTGCTCGGCGGGCGGGCGGCGGACCTCTTCGGCCGGAAGCGGATGTTCCTGCTCGGGCTCGGGCTGTTCACCGCGGCCTCCGTCGCGGGCGGGCTCGCGCAGGAGGGCTGGCAGCTCGTGGCGGCGCGGGCCGTGCAGGGGCTCGGCGCCGCGGTCCTCGCGCCCGCGACGCTCACCATCGTGACCGCGGCCGTGCCCGCCGGGCCCGCGCGGACCCGGGCCATCGGGACGTGGACGGCGGTCGGGGCGGCCGGAGGCGCGGCGGGCGGGTTCGTCGGAGGCGTCCTCGTCGACCTGCTCTCCTGGCGCTGGGTGCTCCTGATCAACGTGCCCGTCGGCGTGCTGGTCCTGGCCGGCGCGGCGCTGTGGCTGAGCGAGAGCCGTACGGGCGGGGGCCGGCGGCTCGACCTGCCGGGCGCCGTCCTCGTCACCGGCGGCCTGGCGTCCGTCGCGTACGGCATCGTGCAGACGGAGGAGGGCGGTTGGGGAGCCCCGTCCACCCTGGTGCCGCTGCTCGGCGGCCTGGCCCTGCTCGGCGTCTTCGTCGCCGTCGAGGCCCGGACGGCGGCCCCGCTGATGCCGCTGAAGCTCTTCCGCTCCCGGGCGGTCTCGGCGGCCAACGTGTCGATCCTGCTCGCCGGCTCCACCTCGTTCGGCATGTGGTTCTTCATGACCGTCTACGCCCAGAACGTCCTCGGCTACACCCCGCTCCAGGCGGGCCTTGCCCTGGTCCCCAGTTCGGTCAGCGTCATCGTGGGCTCCAAGCTGGCGCCGCGCCTGATGCCGGCGACCGGCGCGCGCAACCTCGCGGTCATCGGGGCGCTCGTGGCCGCGGCCGGGTTCGGCTGGCAGTCGACGATGACCGCCGACGGCACGTTCCTGACCACCATCCTGGGCCCGGGCATCCTGATGATGGCGGGCATAGGCCTGCTGACGACTCCGCTGGCCACCCTCGCCACGTCGAGCGCCGCGCCCGGCGACGCGGGCCTGGTCTCGGGCCTCGTCAACACCTCCCGCACGATGGGCGGCGCACTGGGCCTCGCCGTCCTCTCGACGGTGGCCGCCGCCCGCACGGCCGGCGGCACGACCCCCGAAGCCCTGACGGACGGCTACGCCACTGCCTTTCGCACGGCGACGGGCGTCCTCCTCGCGGCCGCGCTCCTGATGCTCCTCTGGCTCCCGAAGCCGACGCGCCAGGACCAGGGCTCCTAGGGCGCGTACGGCGGGAGATCCCGGCGGAGTTCGGCGCCCGGTCGACCGTTCACGACCGCTTCCGGCAGTGGCGTGACGCCGGTGTCCTCGGTGTCCTCGGTGGCGTCGGTGGCGACCGGGCCGCGGGGAAGCATCCGGTCCAGCCACTTCGGCAGCCACCAGTTGGTCCGGCCGAGGAGCGTCATGGTCGCCGGTACCAGCACCATGCGGACGACCGTGGCGTCGATGAAGATCGCGGTGGCCAGGCCGAGCCCGAACATCTTCGTGGAGGGGTCGTCGGCGACGGCGAAGGACAGGAAGACCGCCACCATGATGAGGGCGGCCGAGGTGATGATCCGGGCGGTGCGCGAGATGCCCTCGACGATCGCCGTGCCGTTGTCGCCGGTGCGCAGGTACTCCTCGCGTACGCGGGAGAGGAGGAACACCTCGTAGTCCATCGACAGGCCGAACAGGATGGCGAAGAGGAACATCGGGATGAAGGACACGATCGGAACCGTCGCTTCCAGCCCGATGAGTGCGCCTCCCCAGCCCCACTGGAAGACCGCGACCATGATGCCGTAGGCCGCGCCGATGCTCAGCAGGTTCAGCAGGACCGCCTTGAGCGGTACGAGTACCGAGCGGAAGACCAGCATCAGCAGCAGGAACGACATCGCCAGCACGGCGGCGACGAACGCCGGCAGGCGTTGGCTGGTGCGTTGGCCCACGTCGGACAGGCTCGCGGCGGCGCCGCCGACGTGGGCCCTGGCCGTGCCGTGCCCGATCGCCGTGGGCAGCACGTCGGTGCGCAGCCGGGCGATGGTGTCGGTCGTGGCCTTGTCCTGAGGGCTGGTGGTCGGGAACACCACGAGGGTCGCGATGCCGGTGGCCCGATCGACGTGTGTCGGCGCGACGGACGCGATGCCCGGATCCGCCGCGACCCCCGCGACGAGTCGGTCCAGTACTCCCGGATCACCGGTGGGGTCCGCGGCGATGACGAGGGGACCGTTGATGCCCGGGCCGAACCCCTCGGCGACGAGGTCGTAGGCCCGGCGCTCGGTACGGCTGTGGGGCAGCGAGCCGTCGTCGGGCAGGCCGACGCGCAGGCCGAGCACGGGCAGCGTCGCGGTCAGCAGCAGCCCCGCCGCGCCGATCGCGTACGGCACCGGGTGCCGGCTGACGTGCCCGATCCAGCGACGCCACCCGGCGGCGTGGGCGGCGTCCGCCACCGGGTCCCGCCGCCGTGCGAGCCGGCCCGGCTTCCTGGTCCGCAGAGCCCGGCCGATCCGGCCGGCCCGGGCCAGGCGTGGGCCGGCCGCACCGAGGAAGGCGGGCAGCAGCGTCACCGACGCGAGCACCATCATCAGGACGACGATCGAGACGGCAACCCCGCCCACCGTCATGAACGGCACGTTCGCGACCGCCAGGCCGAGGATCGACACGACGACGGTGCCGCCGGCGAAGACCACCGGCCGCCCCGCCGTTGCCACCGCTCGTCCGGCCGCCGTCTGCGGATCGAGCCCGCACGCGAGGTACTCCCGGTGCCTGGCGAGCACGAACAGCGCGTAGTCGATGCCCACTCCGAGCCCGACCATGCTGCCCAGGACCGGTGCGAAGGTGGGGACTTCCGTCACCCCCGCCACCACTGTCATCGTGGCGACCCCGACGGTCAGTCCGAAGACCGCCATGCCGATCGGCAGCGCGGCGGCGACGAGCGAACCGAACGCCAGGAACAGGATCGCGGCCGCCGCGAGGAGGCCGATCAGCTCGCTCGTGCCGCCGTCGGGGTCGGAGAAGGCGTAGAAGAGGTTCCCGCCCATCTCGATGCGCAGCGGCAGTTCGGCGCGCAGCCGGTCGCCGAGACCGACGAGGGCGTCGAGGTCCTCGGCGGACAGCCGGCTCTGGTCGGGGTACTGCACCCGGACGACCGCGATCCGCCCGTCGGCCGAAACGAGGCCGCCGCGCACGGCGGTGTCCCCGCCCGCGTCGAGCGCCCCCGCCGGGTCGCTCGTGCCGAGCACGTGCGGCAGCCGCTCCACCTCGGTCTGCAGCCGCGTGAGAGCGGTGCGCGCGCCGTCGTCGTCGAAGAACGTCGCACCGCCGTCGAGCGGGGTGACGACCACTTGGGCGGTCATCCCCTCCTGGCCGGTGCCGGCCCGCTCGATCAGTTCCGCGGCCCGCTGGGAGTCCAGTCCCGGAGCGGTCATCGAGTCCGCGGTCCGCCCGCCGAAGGCGACGGCGGCGAGGACGACGAGCGTGCCGGCGATCAGCCATGCCGCGATCACCCGCCAGGGATGGCGGGCGGCGCCCCCGCCCAGGCGCAACAGGGCTTTCGAGAGCATCTGGTCCTCCAACCACCTCGTCGGCCGTCCTTGTACGGCCGCCGATGCCGAGACTCGCCGCCACGGCGCTCCGCGGCATCGGCCCGCGGGCCGCGGATCCGTCGGCCCAGGGGCGGAGTGACGACCCGTCCTTTCGGCCGATGCGCGGCACGCCGCGGTCCCTAGGCTGAGAACCGTGCTCCGAGACGACCTGCGAACCCTGTGGACCGAACCCCGGCCGCCCGACGCACCCGCCCGGGTGTGGCGCGACTGGGCGCTGCTCGCCGCGGGCCTTGCCGGTGTGGCGCTGGAGGCCGCCCTGCGCGAGAACGTCGTGTGGCGGCCGGTGGCGGTGGTGTTCGCCGTATGGCTGTGCCTGCTGCCCCTGTGGCGCCGGACCCGCCCGCTGGCGATGGTGACGCTGGCGTTCGGCTCGGTGGCCCTGCTTGCGGTGGCCTCGCTCGTCGGCGCACCGCGCGAGGCCGTCGGCCTGTACACCGGCGGGGTCGTGCTCGTGCTGGTGTACGCGCTGCCCCGGTGGGGATCGGGACGCGAGACCGTGCTGGGCGGGGCGGTGATCGTCGCGGCCGGCGTGCTGTGTGTCGTCATGGACGGGACCCCGGTCGTGGAGAAGCTCGTGGGCATCGCCTTCCTGCTGCTGCCCGGCGTGGTCGGGGCCGCCGTGCGGTTCCGGGGGACCGCTCGCGAGCGGCAGTTGGAGCAGGTCCGCTCGCGCGAACGCGAGCAGCTCGCCCGGGAACTGCACGACACCGTGGCCCACCACGTGTCGGCCATGGTGATCATCGCCCAGGCGGGCCGGGTGCTCGCGGGCGCCGACCCGTCCGCCGCCGTCGAGGCGCTGGAGGGGGTCGAGGAGGAGGGGGCGCGCACGCTGGAGGAGATGCGCGCCATGGTCGCGGCGCTGCGCGACCGCGGGGTCGGCGCCGAGCTGGCGCCCCCTGCCGGAGTCGCGGATCTGGAGCGCCTGGCGCGCACTCCGGGTGGTCGCCTCAGGGTCGACCTGGGGCTCGACGGCGAACTGGACGCGCTGCCCCCGGCCGTGGACGCGGCCGTCTACCGGATCGTGCAGGAGTCGGTGACCAACGCGCTGCGCCATGCGGTCGACGCGACCGAGCTCGTCGTACGGGTCGCCGCGGAACGGCACACGGTACGGGTGAGCGTGCGCGACAACGGCCGGCGCACCGGCCGGGGCCGCGACGGATACGGACTTACCGGACTGCGCGAGCGCGCGACCCTGCTCGGCGGCACACTACGAGCGGGCCCGGGTACCGACCGGGGCTGGCATGTCGAGGCCGAACTGCCGAGAGCGAGGAGCGAGAGCGGTGTCCATTCGCGTCCTCGTCGCTGACGACCAGGCGATCATCCGTACCGGGCTGCGGATCATGCTGAACGCCCAGCCCGGCATCGAGGTGGTCGGCGAGGCCGCCGACGGTCGGGAAGCGGTACGTCTGGCCCGCGAACTGCGCCCCGACGTCTGCCTGTTCGACATCCGCATGCCCGTACTCGACGGGCTCGAGGCCACCCGGCTGGTCGCCGGCCCGGGCGTCGCCGACCCGCTGGCCGTGGTCGTCATCACCACGTTCGACCTCGACGAGTACGTCTACGGCTCACTGCGCGCCGGCGCCCGCGGATTCCTCCTGAAGGACACGGGGCCGGACCTGCTGGCGCAGGCCGTACGGTCGGCGTCCGACGGCGAGGCGCTCATCGCGCCCAGCGTCACCGTCCGTCTGCTCCAGGCGTTCGCGGACCTGCCCGCCGGCCGGCCCGTGGCCCAGCCGGTCTCCCCGGTCACCGCCCGCGAGGAGCAGGTGCTCCTCGCCGTCGCCCGCGGGCTGACCAACACCGAGATCGCCGACGCACTGCACATCAGCCTCAGCACGGTGAAGACCCATCTCGCCAGCCTGATGGCCAAACTCGGCGCCCGCAACAGGGTCGAGATCGCGATGTGGGCCTACGAAACGCGCCGTATCCTCCCCGGAACCTGAGCCGGGCGCCGGGCCATGTTCCATGACCCCGCCCGGACATCAGCGCACCGCCGGGCCGCGTCGACGGTGTCGGTCATGCCCGTCATGGGGTGCGGCGGTCCACCGCCGCGAGGGCGGGGTCGATGACCGTCTCGCCCCGCAGGACCTGCCGGATCGCCGAGGCCAGCTCCGCGACCGGGCCGTCCTTCACGAGGAACCCGACCGCCCCCGCCTCCATGGCCCGCCGGAGGTGTTCGGGCCGGCCGACGGTGGTGAGGATCAGGACCCGGCAGTCGGGTACCTCCGCCCGCAGGTCGGCGGCGGCGTCGAGTCCGCTCCGCCCCGGCAGCTCGATGTCGAGCAGCGCCACCTCGGGCCGCCAGATCAGCGCCGCGTCGACGATCTCGTCCCCCCGCCCCACCTGCGCGACGACCTCGATGTCCGGCTCCATCCCCAACAGCAGTGCGAGCCCGCCCCGCGTCATGCCCTGGTCCTCGGCGAGGAGGACGCGGGTGCGCGACAGCGGGCGGTGGTCCTGGGGCATCTCGCTCATAAGGAAAAGGGTAGGCCGGGAGGGCCGTTGGGGCGCGTCAAGCGGATCGCGTGGAGCGCGACCGGACGACGGCCGGGACGAGACGGCTCCGAGGGGAGGGACGCGTTCCCCGAAGGGCGGCGGGTCGATCTGCGTGCGGGCTGGCTGCTCGGCCTGGCCCTGCTGGGTACGGTCGCCTTCGGCACGGACACACCCTCCCCGAGCAAGCCGGGAGAGGGCGCCCCGTTCCAGCCGCTCGTCTACACGCTCGACCTCCTGATCCCGCTCGGTGGTCTCGGGCAGCGCACGGCCTGGTACTGGACCGACGGCGTCCTCCAGTTGCTGGCCCATCTGCTGATCGCCGCGGGCTGGGTCCTGACGACGGCCGCCGTCGCGGGTGTCACGCGCACCGTGCAGAAGGGCTGACGGGCGGCCCCGACGTACCTGACGTATCGTCAGGTAGAGGGTGCCGGAGGGCTTCTCAAGTCATCGCCGCTCGGCTATACATGAGGATCACCGACCTAGAACGCGTTCTAGAACGGAAGGAAGGGCGCGTACGGGACGGTCCCCGCACGGCCTCGGTGCGGCCGACGGTGCGGACGGTCGCACCGAGGTCTTCCACTCTCACGATCCTCACGGATCCCCAAGGAGCAGCATCCCCATGCCCATTGATGCCGCCAAGGCCGTCGCCGCCGAGCCCCGCAGCGCCGAGATCAGCTGGGACCACAAGGACGTCCAGCTCTACCACCTCGGACTGGGCGCCGGCACCCCGGCGACCGACCCGGGAGAGCTCCGCTACACCCTCGAATCCAGGCTCCACGTCCTGCCCAGCTTCGCCACCGTCGCCGGCGCCGGCATGGGGGTCGTCGGCGGGCTCTCCGCGCCCGGCATCGACATCGACCTGGCCGCCGTCCTGCACGGCGGCCAGACGATCACGCTGCACCGGCCGGTCCCCGTCAGGGGGCGGGCCACCACGACCTCCCGCGTCGCCGCCGTGTACGACAAGGGCAAGGCGGCCGTCCTCGTGCTGCGCTCCGAGGTCGCCGACGACGAGGGCCCGCTGTGGACCAGCGACGCGCAGATCTTCGTCCGCGGCGAAGGAGGCTGGGGCGGCGACCGCGGGCCCTCCGAGCGGCTCGAACTCCCGGACCGCGAGCCCGAGAAGACCGTCGAGCGGCCCGTACGCGAGGACCAGGCGCTGCTCTACCGGCTCTCCGGCGACTGGAACCCGCTCCACGCCGACCCCGAGTTCGCCGCGCTCGCGGGCTTCGACCGGCCCATCCTGCACGGCCTGTGCACCTACGGAATGACCCTCAAGGCGGTGGTGGACACGGTGCTCGGCGGGGACGTCGCCCGGGTCCGCTCGTACCGCACCCGCTTCGCCGGGATCGTCTTCCCCGGCGAGACCCTGCGTATCCGGATGTGGACCGGGGACGGCCGCGTCCAGGTGTCGGTCACGGCGGCGGAGCGCGACGACGCTCCCGTGCTCGCCGACACCCTCGTCGAGTATTCCTGATCGGGCGATTGGAGCCGCACCATGCGCGCAGCCGTACTGCACGAGATCGGCCAGGACAAGCTGGAGGTCCTCGACGACGTCGAGGCCGTGGGATTCGGCCCCGGCAAGGTCAAGATACGGGTCAGGGCGACCGGCCTGTGCCACTCCGACGTCTCCGCCATGAGCGGTGTGCTCCCGCAGCCCGCGCCGTTCATCCCCGGCCACGAGGGCGCGGGCGAGATCCTCGACGTCGGCGACGGCGTCACCGGGCTGAGCGAGGGCCAGCGGGTGCTGCTGTGCTGGCTGCCCGCGTGCGGGGTCTGTCCCGCCTGCAAGCGCGGCCAGACCCAGCTCTGCCTGGCCGGCTTCATGAACGCCGGTACCCCCAACTTCCGCAGGCCCGGAGGGGAGGTCTTCGGATTCGCGGGGACCGGCACCTTCACCGAGGAGGTCGTCGTCGACGCGGGCTGCGCCGTCCCGATCCCCGACGACGTCCCCTTCGACATCGCGGCGCTCATCGGCTGCGGCGTGACCACCGGGCTCGGCGCGGCCATCAACACGGCGAAGGTGGAGGCCGGTTCCTCGGTCGCCGTCATCGGCTGCGGCGGTGTCGGCATCTCCGCGATCCAGGGCGCCAAGCTCCAGGGAGCCGCCCAGATCGTCGCCGTCGACCCCGTCGAGTCCCGGCGCGAGGCCGCCCTCCGCTTCGGTGCGACCGAGGCCGTCGCCCCCGACGCGCTCGCGGACGCCAAGCAGCGGGTCACCGCGGGCGAGGGCTTCGACTACGTCTTCGAGGTGGTCGGCAAGTCCGCCACCGCCCGCACCGCGTACGAGACGACCCGGCGCGGCGGCACCCTCTGCGTCGTCGGCGCGGGCGCGCTCGACGACCACCTGCAGCTCAACATGTTCGAGCTGTTCTTCGACGAGAAGCGGATCCTGCCGTCGATGTACGGAGGCGGTGACGTGCTCCGCTCGTACGAGCGGGCCATCGCGCTCTGGCGGGCAGGCCGGATCGACCTGGAGTCCCTGATCACCCACCGGGTGCCGCTGGCCGGGATCAACGAGGCGCTGGAGCAGATGCGTACGGGTGTCGCGCTGCGCACCTGCATCGAGATCTGAAGCCGACCCGAAGCCGATCCGAAGCCGATCTGAGTCCGACCCGATATCCGACCCGAATCCGACCTGAATGCGATCTGAATCCGAGAGGACGCGAATCGATGTCACTCCCTCTTGAGGGGCTGTCCGCGATCGTCACCGGAGCCGGCCGGGGCCTCGGCCGGGCCGAGGCGCTGGAACTCGCCCGCCTGGGCGCCGCGGTGGTCGTCAACGACTACGGCCAGCCGGGGCGGGACGGTTCCGGCGAGGCGTCGGCGGCCCCCGCCGAGGAGGTCGCCGCCGAGATCAGGGCGGCGGGCGGCCGTGCGGTCGCGCACCTGGGCGACGTCGCCGACTTCGAGACCGCGCGGGGCCTGGTGGACCTGGCGGTCGGCGAGTTCGGGAAGCTGGACATCCTGGTCAACAACGCGGGCATCCTGCGGGACCGGATGGTCTTCTCGATGAGCGAGGAGGAGTGGGACTCGGTGATCCGGGTCCATCTGAAGGGCCACTTCAACACCACGCACTTCGCTGCGGTGCACTGGCGTGGGCGGGCGAAGGCGGGGGAGTCCGGCGTGTACGGCCGGATCGTCAACACCTCCTCGGAGGCGTTCCTGGCCGGCTCGGCGGGGCAGCCGAACTACGCGGCGGCGAAGGGCGGGATCGTCGGCCTGACGACGTCGACGGCGCTCGCGCTCGCCAAGTACGGCGTCACCGCGAACGCGATCTGCCCGCGGGCGCGGACCCGGATGACGGAGGACGTCTTCGCGGGCTTCGCGGAGCCGGGGGACGGTGAGCTGGACGCCCTGGCGCCGGAGCACGTGGCACCGCTCGTGGGCTACCTGGCGTCCCCCGCGGCGGCCGGCGTCAACGGCCAACTGCTCGTCGTCCACGGCGGGATGGTCGCGATCGTGGACCGGCCGAGGGTGTCGGCGAAGTTCGACACGGCGAAGGACGCGTTCACGTACGAGGAGCTGGACGGGCTGCTCTCCCCGCACTACGCGGGGCGGCCGGCGGGGGAGACCTTCGCGGCTTCCGAGGTGCTCGGTCTGAAGCGGGGGTAGAGACGAGGAACGGCCCCGGGGTTCACCCCGGGGCCGTTCCTCGTGTTCGCGGCTCTCGTCACTGCTCCGCGTCGCGGCGGTGGCGGCCGTGGGGGGAGGACGTGGAGTCCTCCCCGGGCGCCGCCTCGCCGCGGTGCTTCCCGGAGCCCTCGGGCTCCGTGCCGTCCGTACGCGCTTCGGACATGGTGAAACTCACCCCGTAATGATCGCTGTTGCCGTGCGGCCGAGAGTCTAGCCAGCGACTTTGCGGTCGGCGAGCGGAGCCTGCTGGAGCGGTACCGGGCGGCAGACGCGCGGCTCGACCGTGACCGCGGCCGGCTCGGGGTCCGGCGGGACCGTGAGGCCCGCGAGGCCGCAGGCCGTGTCCTCCGTAGCGTACGGCAGGCGCAGCACGCCCTCCGGCGTCCAGACCCCCGCACCGGCCACCCAGCCCGCGGGTGCGGCCAGTTGGTGCATGCGCCGGCCGGCCGGCTGCCACATGCCGACCCAGCTCCCGGCCGCCGCGTCGATGCGCAGCGCGACGGAGCAGCTCTCCGGCAGCAGCACCTGCCCCGGCTGGACGGCGAAGGGGGTCACGGCCGCGTCGTCGAGCCGCAGGCACTCGGGGAAGCGGATCGGCAGCAGGCTGCCGAGCACACCCCAGCCGAGCCGTTCGTGGCCCGGCGAGGGGGCGTCGGAGCGGATCAGGAGCAGTCCGCTGTCCGGGTCGGCGAGCAGCAGCCGGTCGTCGCTCTCCTCGGTGATCTGGAGGAGTGGCGTGACCTCGCCACCGCGCTCCAGGTCGACGGCGACCGCCTTCACCGGGCCGCCGTCCAGGCGGCGGTCGAGGGCCAGCATCCGCCCCGTCCGGTCCAGCCAGACACCGCCCGTGCAGCGGCCCTTGACCTCCGCGACCTGCTCGGGGCCGAACGCGCCGCCCGCCACCAGCCAGATCGTGGTGGTGTCCGCGCCGACGCACATCGCGTAGCCGCAGATGCCGTCGGGGGAGGGCGGCAGGAGGACGAGCTCCTCGGCCTCGACGGCGCCCAGGGGGAGTTGGCCGGTGCCCGGGCCCGTCGGGTAGAGCAGGGAGAACGTGTGCCGGTGGCCGTCCACGCGGCGGCCGATCAGCACCCGCCCGTCCGCGAGCGGAAGCAGCGGGGTGTGGGCCTCCTCGGGCTGGTCGAGCGGGAGCGGTACGGCGTACGGCTCCGGTCCGTCCAGCGTCCAGCGCTCGGCGTACAGGGCGTCCCCCGTGCCGGCGAGCCGCGCCGCGTACGCGCCGTTCGCCGTGATCGTGAAGCGCGCCGGCCGCACCGCGCCGCCGTCGTCCGTCGTTGTCTCGATGGCACAGGCTGTCATCGACTCGTCACCTCCGGCCACCGAAGCTAGTTTTCGCACTTCCTGCCGAACAACACGAGCCCGGTCACTTCACACATAAGGGTGGCCGTGAATCGATTCTGCTGAGGGGAGGGGGCCCGGTGTGCTGGCGAGATCAGTGGTGCGTAAGGTAAGGCGGTCCTAAGTGGAGCCCCTGACTCCGGTGGCGGTCCCGTGCCGCGCCGGCCGCGCGGCGGCTTCCAGGGCCGCCGCCACCGCCTTCCGTACAGGAGTCGCTCCATGTCCCTCCGCCGCCGCGGCACAGCCGCAGCCGTCGCCCTCGCCGCCGCGCTCTCCCTCGCGGCCTGCGGAGGCGGCGCCGACGCACCGGCCGCCACCTCGGAGAAGAAGGACGGCGCCGCCAAGAAGGACGTCGCCACGGGCGGCAAGGACTTCGGCGACGCGGCGGCCAAGACGGCGGCGATGGGGGCGGACGCGGCGCCCGGCACGTTCCCGCGCACCCTCACTCACGCGCTCGGGAAGACGGAGATCACCGCCGCCCCGAAGCGGGTCGTCGTCCTCGACGTCGGCGAGCTCGACAACGTCGTCTCGCTCGGGATCAAGCCCGTCGGCTACGCCCCCGCGGAGGGGGACGATGGCATCCCCACGTATCTGCAGAAGGACGCCGGCACCCCCAAGTCCGTCGGCACGATCAACAACCTCAACCTGGAGGCGATCGCCAACCTGGAGCCCGATCTGATCCTCGGCAGCCAGCTGCGCGCCGCGGACAAGTACGACGAGCTCTCCAAGATCGCCCCCACCGTCTTCTCCATCCGCCCCGGCTTCACCTGGAAGGAGAACTACCTCCTCAACGCCGCGGCCCTCGACCGGACCGCGGACGCGAAGGCGAAGCTCGCCGCGTACGAGACCAAGGCGAAGCAGCTCGGCACGGACATCGACGCGGCCGGCGGCCCGAACAAGCCGACCATCTCCATGGTCCGCTACCTCCCGGGCAAGATCCGGCTCTACGCCAAGGCCTCCTTCATCGGCACGATCCTTGAGGACGTCGGCCTGCCGCGACCGAAGAACCAGCAGGTCGACGAGCTCGCCGCCGAGATCAGCCCCGAGAAGATCGACCAGGCCGACGCCGACTGGATCTTCACCGGCGTCTACGGCGACCCGAAGGCCACCAAGCGCGACACCGCCCAGGCCAACCCGCTGTGGAAGAACCTGAAGGCGGTCAAGGAGGGCCGGGCCAAGGACGTCCCGGACGAGACCTGGTACCTCGGCCTCGGCGTGACCGCCGCGAACAGCGTCCTCGACGACCTGCGCGCGGACCTCGTCAAGAAGTAGAGGAAGGGGGCGGCGGGCGGCGCTCTCCCGGGTTGTCCACAGGCAGGACGGCGGGGCGCGGGGGCCAGGTAGCCTTTCCCTCGTGCCTCGTCCCCGTCTCTCCGAAGTCATCGCCGCGCTCGACGCCCTCTGGCCCCCCGAGCGGGCCGAGCAGTGGGACGCCGTCGGCACGGTCTGCGGCGACCCCGACGCCGAGATCGGCCGTGTCCTCTTCGCCGTCGACCCCGTCCAGGAGATCGTGGACGAGGCCATCGCCCTCGGCGCCGATCTGATCGTCACCCACCACCCGCTCTATCTGCGCGGTACGACGACGGTCGCGGCCTCCCACTTCAAGGGCCGGGTCGTGCACACGCTGATCAAGCACGACATCGCCCTGCACGTGGCGCACACCAACGCCGACACCGCCGACCCCGGCGTCTCCGACGCCCTCGCCGGCGCCCTCGACCTGCGGATCACCGGCCCCCTGGTCCCCGAGAACAACCTCGGCAGGATCTGCGAGCTGGACCACCCCGAGACGCTGGCCGAGTTCGCGGCCCGCGCCGCGAAGCGGCTGCCCGCCACCGCGCAGGGCATCCGGGTCGCCGGCGACCCGGGGATGACCGTGCGCCGGGTCGCCGTCAGCGGCGGCTCGGGCGACAGCCTCTTCGACGCCGTACGGGCCGCGGGCGTGGACGCCTTCCTCACCGCCGACCTGCGCCACCACCCGGTCTCCGAGGCCACCCAGCACGCCCCGATCGGCCTGGTCGACGCCGCCCACTGGGCCACCGAGTGGCCCTGGTGCGAGCAGGCGGCCGCCCAGCTCGACGAGATTTCCGACCGCCACGGCTGGGACCTGCGCGTCCACGTCTCGAAGGCGGTCACCGACCCCTGGTCCTCCCATCACACCTCCCCTGGAGCCCCCAACTGAACGCCGCGCCCGCCGACCAGATCCGACTCCTCGACGTCCAGGCCCTGGACGTCCGTCTCCAGCAGCTCGCCCACAAGCGCAAGTCCCTGCCCGAGCACGCCGAGATCGAGTCGCTGACCAAGGACCTCACGCAGCTGCGCGACCTGCTCGTCGCCGCGCAGACCGAGGAGAGCGACTGCGCCCGCGAGCAGACCAAGGCCGAGCAGGACGTCGACCAGGTCCGCCAGCGCGCCGTCCGGGACCAGCAGCGCCTCGACTCGGGCGCCGTCTCCTCCCCGAAGGACCTGGAGAACCTGCAGCGCGAGATCACCTCGCTCGCCAAGCGCCAGGGCGACCTGGAGGACATCGTCCTGGAGGTCATGGAGCGCCGTGAGTCCGCCGCCGAGCGGGTCGCGGAGCTGACCGAGCGGTCCGCCGCCGTCCAGGCCAAGGCCGACGACGCCACCGCCCGCCGCGACGCGGCGCAGGGCGAACTCGACGGCGAGTCCGCCTCGGTCGGCAAGGAGCGCGAGCTGGTGGCCGGTTCGGTCCCCGCGGACCTCATGAAGCTCTACGAGAAGCTGCGCGAGCAGCAGGGCGGCATCGGCGCGGCCCGGCTGTACCAGCGCAAGTGCGAGGGCTGCCACATCGAGCTGAACATCACCGAGCTGAACGAGGTCCGCGCGGCCGCGGCCGACACCGTGGTGCGCTGCGAGAACTGCCGCCGCATCCTGGTCCGCACGTCGGAGTCCGGCCTGTAATGACGGCCATCACGGAAGTCGTCGTCGAGGCCGACGGAGGCTCCCGGGGCAACCCGGGCCCCGCCGGCTACGGAGCCGTGGTCCTGGACCCGGTCACCGGCGAGACGCTCGCCGAGCGCGCCGAGTACATCGGCGTCGCGACGAACAACGTGGCCGAGTACAAGGGCCTGGTGGCCGGACTCAAGGCGGCGCGCGAGCTGTTCCCGGACGCCAAGGTGCACGTCCGGATGGACTCCAAGCTGGTCGTCGAGCAGATGTCGGGCCGCTGGAAGATCAAGCACCCGGACATGAAGCCGCTGGCGGCGGAGGCGGCCCGGATCCTCCCGGCGAGCCAGGTCCGCTACGAGTGGATCCCGCGCGAGAAGAACAAGCACGCCGACCGGCTGGCCAACGAGGCGATGGACGCGGGCAAGCGCGGCAAGCAGTGGGAGCCCTCGGCGTCCACGGCCGCCCTCGACTCCTCGGCGGCCCGGAACGCCGCGTCCGCCCCGTCGGGTCCGCCCGGCGACGCGACGGCGGGCGCGGCCCGGGCGAGGGCCGCACTGGCCGGCGCGGGAAGCGGCGCGGCGGGCACGCGTACGGGCACGGGCACGGGCTCGGGGGCCGGTGTCGGCTCCGACGAGGGCCTCTTCCCCGCCGACGAGACCGTCGCGGCGCAGGCCCGGGCAGCCCTGGCGGCGGCCGGGGCGGCGGACCGCGCGTCCGTGTCGAGCGGCGACTTCGAGGCGGAGGCGTCGGCGCGGGCCTCCGCGCCTGCCGCCGCCGCTCCCGGCTGGGGGTCCGCCGACATGGGGGCTCCGGCCACGTTCGTCCTGCTGCGGCACGGGGAGACGGCGCTCACGCCCGAGAAGCGGTTCTCCGGGAGCGGGGGCACCGACCCCGAGCTGTCCGCCGCCGGGCTGCGGCAGGCCGACGCCGTCGCCGCCGCGCTCGCCGCACGCGGCACGATCCAGGAGATCGTCAGCTCCCCGCTGAAGCGGTGCCGTCAGACCGCCGAGGCGGTCGCCGCCCGCCTGGGGCTCGACGTACGGGTCGAGGACGGGCTGCGCGAGACCGACTTCGGCGCCTGGGAGGGGCTGACCTTCGCCGAGGTGCGCGAGCGGTACGCGGACGACCTCGACGCCTGGCTCGCCTCGCCCAAGGCCGCCCCGACCGGCGGCGGCGAGAGCTTCGCGACGGTCGCCCGGCGGGTCTCGGCGACCCGGGACCGGCTGACCGCCGCCTACGCGGGCCGTACGGTCCTGCTCGTCACGCACGTCACGCCCATCAAGACCCTGGTCCGGCTGGCCCTCGGCGCCCCGCCGGAGTCGCTGTTCCGGATGGAGCTGTCGGCGGCCTCGCTGTCGGCGGTGGCGTACTACGCGGACGGCAACGCGTCCGTGCGGCTCCTCAACGACACCTCGCACCTGAGGTGACCTGAGACGCACACAGGGGCGGGGCCGCGGAAATCCGTGGCCCCGCCCCTGTTTCCGTACCACCATCGCTCCCATGACCTGGCACATCACCGAGGACGCCGAGGCCTTCCTGGCCGCGGCCGGAGATCACTTCGCCGCCGACCCCGCCCGCAACACCGTGCTCCTCACCGTCGGCGAGGGCGCGCGCCGACGGCCCGTGGAGTCCGGCCGCTACGGCTGGTGGACCGAGCCGGACGGCCGGGTCACCGGCGCCTTCCTGTTCACCCTGCCCCACCAGCCGGCGCTCGGGCCGATGTCCGCCGTGGCGGCGCGCGCCCTCGCCCATGTCCTGCCGGACGCGGCCGGGTCGACGGGCGTGCGGGGCGAGGAGGAGACGGCGGAGGCGTTCGCGCGCGAGCTGTGCCGGGTGACGGGCCGGACGTGGACGACCACGCGCCGGATGCGGCTGCACCGGCTCGCCGACCTCACCCCACCGGACCCGGCGCCGACGGGCCGGGCGAGGCCGGCGGGCGCGGAGGACATCCCCCTCGCGGTCGAGTGGATGCGGCACTTCGCCCGCGACATCGGGGAGGACGCCGACGTCGACTACACCCCGAACATCGCGCCCCGCGTCGCCGAGGGCCGCCTCCACCTCTGGGAGACGGACGAAGCCGGACCGGTGTCGATGGCGAGCGTCTCGCGGATCGTCGCGGGCCAGGCCCGGATCTCACCGGTCTTCACCCCGGCCGCCCGACGCGGCCGCGGCTACGCGGGCGCCGTCACCACAGCGGTCACCCGGGCGGCCCTGGACGCGGGCGCGGCCCAGGTCCTGCTCTTCACGGACACGGCCAACCCCACGAGCAACGCGCTGTACCGGCGGCTGGGTTACCGTCCGGTGATCGACCACGTGGGCCTGACGATCAGCTGACCGCCGGTCAGCGGGCGCGCAGCCCCGCCGCCTCGCGGGCGAGGGTTTCGACCCGGGGCCAGTCGCGGGTCGCGAGGGCGTCGGTGGGGAGCATCCACGTACCGCCGACGCAGCCGACGTTGGGGAGTGCCAGGTAGGCGGGGGCGGAGTTCAGGGAGACGCCGCCGGTCGGGCAGAAGCGGGCCTGGGGGAGGGGGCCGGAGAGCGACTTCAGGTACGGGACGCCGCCCGCCGCCTCGGCCGGGAAGAACTTCATCTCGTTCACCCCGCGTTCGAGGAGGGCCACGACCTCCGACGTGGTCGAGACGCCCGGCAGGAACGGCACCCCGGACGCCCTCATCGCGTCCAGCAGGCTGTCGGTCCAGCCGGGGCTGACCAGGAACCTGGCCCCGGCGCCGACCGCGTCGGCCACGCCGGCCGGCGAGATGACGGTGCCGGCGCCGACGACGGCGTCCGGGACCTCGGCGGCGATCGCCCGGATCGCGTCGAGCGCGGCGGGCGTCCGCAGGGTCACCTCGATCGCGGGCAGCCCACCCGCGACCAGCGCGCGGGCCAGCGGGACGGCGTCGGCGGCGTCCTCGATCACCACGACCGGGACGACGGGGGCGAGGTCGAGAACGGAGGCGGAGGGCAGCGCGGAGGTCATGGCCTCCATCCTGCCCGCCGGCGACAACCTATGCAACGAGCGTTGCAAGGTGTGCAACGCGTGCGCGTCCTGCCTGCGTCTCGCACGCGTCCTCACGTCCTGGCAGAGGAACGCGCCACCGACTCACTCGCTCGGCGCGGACCCCTTGATGACGGCGAAGGCCCCGCCCTGCGGGTCGGCGAGGACGGCCATCCGGCCCGCCGCCATGTCGAAGGCGGGGGCGAGGACGCTGCCTCCGGCGCGGACCGCGGCGGCCTGGACGGAGTCCACGTCGTCCACGCTGAAGTACGCCTGCCAGTGCGGCGGCACGCCCTCCGGGAAGCTGCCGAGGTCCATCATCCCGCCCACCGCGCGGCCGTCGACCTGGTACTCGACGTACCCCTCGGCGCCGGGCATCTCGGACCGCGCCGTGGTGACCGGCAGGACGGCGGAGTAGAACGCGGCGGCGGCCGCGACGTCGGCGGTGACGAGTTCGTTCCAGGTGAGCGCGCCGTGCTCGTTGACGATGGTCGCGCCCGGGAAACCGACCGGCTGCCACAGGCCGACGACGGCGCCGGTCGGGTCCGTGATCACGGCCATCCGCCCGAGGTCCATCACGTCCATCGCGGGAACCATGACCGTGCCGCCGGCGTCCGTGGCGGACGCGACGGCGGCGTCGAGGTCGTTCGTGGACAGGTAGGTGGTCCACACCGTCGGCGGCAGCGGGTCGGGCACCGTCCCGTCCGGGTTCATCGCCTTCATGATCCCGGCGACCGGCTTGCCCTTGAGGGTGCAGACCGAGTAGCCGCCCGTCTCCGCCGGGCCGATCTCGCCCTGCCAGCCGAACAGGTCACAGTAGAAGTCGAGCGCGGCCTGCTGGTCGGGGACCATCAGATCGATCCAGCACGGGGTGCCGGGCTTGTACGGGAGCTGCATGTCGGGCACGAGGTTCTCCACGGTGAGGAGGCGGGAGGGACGGGCGTGCTGTACCCGCCTCGCACGGGGGAGGAATCGGGCCGAACGGGCGACGTCGTCCGACCCGACCGACCCGACTGGCCGGACCGACCCGGTCGACTCGTCCGACCCGACCGGCCCGACAGGCCGGACACGGCCTGTCGGATCCGACCGGCCCGGCCGACCCGACCGGCCCTAGTGGATCTCGTCCACCAGTACGTCCAGCACCCCCGCCTTCCCCTCCTCCACCACGTACCTCAGGTCCCGCAGGGTCTCCACCAGCTCCGCCGGGTCCTTCGGGCTCGCGCCCGCCTCCAGGAGGCTGCGGACGATGCGGCCCTTCGTCGCCTTGTTGAAGTGGCTGACCACCTTCCGGGTCGGCGCGTGCAGCACCCGTACGGTCGCGGTCCGGGCCGCCACCTCGCCCTTCGGCTTCCACGCCGACACGTACGCCGAGGACCGCAGGTCGAGGACGAGACCGTCCCCGGCGGCCTCCGGCATGACCGTCGCCATCGCCTGCCGCCAGTGCGCGACCAGCGCACCGAGACCCGGCAGCTTCACGCCCATCGAGCAGCGGTACGACGGGATCCGGTCGTCCACCCGCACCGCGCCCCACAGACCCGAGAACACGAGCAGCGAGGCCCGCGCCCGCTTGCGGGCCGCCGGGTCGAGCGTCGCCAGGCCGAGCGCGTCGTACAGCACGCCCGTGTAGATCTCACCCGCCGGCCGGGCACCGGCCGTCCGCAGCTCGACGTTCTTGGCGATCTCGCCGCGCAGCCCCTCGCTCAGCCCGAGCACCTCACGCGCCTTCTCCTCGTCGGCTGCGCACAGCTCGACCAGCTCGTCCACGACCGCCGCCCGCGCCCCGGCGAGACCCGGCAGCGACAGGGACTCCGGCTTGAGCGGCGCCCCACGCCCCGACGCGGCCTTACCCTCCGACGGCGGCAACAGCACGAGCACGGTGGTTCTCCTTCAAATACGTCCAGTTCTGGGGGTGCGGCCCCAGAGCCTTCAGCCTACAAAGTGCCGGGGCACGCCCCGCGCCATACGCTCGGTCCATGCCCCGCCGCCACCTTCACGTGACCGGCGCAGCCGAGGACCTGAGGGCCGCGCTGCGCAAACTGAGGGACCGGATGCAGGTCCCGAAGGACTTCCCGCCGGCCGTCCTCGCCGAGGCGGAGGCGGCCGCGGCCTCCCCGCGGCTGCCGGAGTACGACGCCACCGACATCCCCTTCTTCACCATCGACCCGCCGGACTCCCGCGACCTCGACCAGGCCATGCACCTCGCCCGCCGGCCGGGCGGCGGCTACCGCGTCCACTACGCCATCGCCGACGTCGCCGCCTTCGTCACCGCCGGCGGCGAGGTCGACAAGGAGGCCCACCGGCGCGTCGAGACCCTCTACTTCCCCGACGAGAAGATCCCACTGCACCCCCCGGTCCTCTCCGAGGGCGCCGCCAGCCTGCTGCCCGACCACACCGCGCCCGCCCTGCTCTGGCGCTTCGACCTGGACGCCGCCGGCCACCAGGTCGCCGTCGACGTACGCCGTGCCCTCGTCCGCAGCGTTCTCAGGCTCGACTACGCCGGCGCCCAGCAGATGATCGACGCGGGCACGGCGGAGGAACCGCTCGCCCTGCTCAAGACGGTGGGCACGCTCCGCGAGACCCTGGAGGTCGAACGCGGCGGGGTCTCCCTCGATCTCCCCGAACAGGAGGTCGTCGAGACCGGCGACTCGTACACCCTCGTCTACCGGGCCCCGCGCCGGGTCGACGGCTGGAACGAGCAGATCTCCCTGCTCACCGGGATGGCCGCGGCCGATCTCATGATCGCCGCGGGCACGGGGATCCTGCGCACGCTCGGCGCCGCGCCGGACGGCGTCGACAAGCTCCGCCGCTCCGCGCAGGCGCTGGAGATCGACTGGCCGCACCACGTCTCGTACGCGAAGCTCATCCGCTCCCTCGACCCGGCGAACCCCCGGCACGCCGCCTTCCTCATGGACGCCTCCACCGGCCTGTTCGAGAACTCCGCGTACCTCCACTTCGAGGGCGGCCATCTCCCGGACTCCCTGGTCCACTCCGCCATCGCGGACGAGTACAGCCACTGCACCGCGCCCCTGCGCCGCCTCGTCGACCGCTATGTGGGCGAGCTCTGCCTGGCGGCCGCCGCGGGCCAGGCGCCACCCGCGTGGGTCGAGGACGCACTGGCGACGCTGCCGGCCGACATGGCGAGGGGGCGCGGCAAGGACGCCGACCGGCAGAGCATGGACGTGGTCGAGGCGGCGCTCCTGAAGGACCGGATCGGCCAGGTCTTCGGCGGGTTCGTGATCGACGTGAAGGACAGCGCGGGCAGGAGGGGCGTCGTCCACCTGAAGGACCCGGCCGTGGTGGGCACCGTGAAGAGCCCGCAGGCGATGCGGCAGGGGATGCCGGTGAAAGTGAAGCTGACGAAGGCCGACCCGGCGGACCCGGACAGGGACAAGGTGCTCTTCGAGCACGTGCCGGAGTGAGCCCGGGTGGAACCGGCCCGTAGCCGGTCCCGCACGGGTCACGTGGTGGGCGCGACGGCGCGCGTCAGCTCCCGGTGGAGTGCCCGGGCGTCGTCGGCGTGGCAGCGCACGATCCGTACCGGCCGGGTGCCTCCGAAGAACCTGGGCGCGTCGAAGGGCTCGGTCAGCTCGATGGTGAGGGAGGTCTGCGAGGCGACGGCGAGATTCAGCTCGCCCTCCTTCTTCTTCTCGTGCGTGAAGACCAGCTCGTGCCGTACGGAGGCGATCCGGTCGAGGGGGAGGCGGATGTCGACGTGCGCGGCCTGCCGCAGCCGGAGCGTGTCGGGGGTGAGGACGTGCGGGCGGACGGCGGAGGCGCCGTGAAGGCCGAGGACGAACAGGACCGTGTACACGTCCAGGACGAGCACGATCGCGTGGACGACGGGCCAGTCGGCCAGCAGGTACGACATCCCGACGGTCTCGACGAGGCAGACGAAGGCGAAGCCGTACATCAGGGCCGCCTGGTCGCGGGCATGCCCGAACGCCTGGTCGCCGGTGCGTACGCCGACGCGCCGCCGGCCCACCCAGAGGGCGAGGCTCGTCATGAGGCGCAGCTCGTGCCCGATGATCCGGAGCACGGGCTCGGGCACCAGCTCCCCGAGGGCCCGGCGGGCGGAGCCCGCGCGTCGCCAGAGCCGTAGGAAGACGCCGGCGCCGAGGACGAACAGGGCCAGGCCGAGCAGCTCGGCGGCGGCGAGGGCGGCCGGAGGTATCCGTACCCCGGAGACCAGCAGGACGAGGAGGACGACCTCGGCGGGGAGGAAGACGTAGGAGACGGCGCGCATGAGGCGGACGAGGGCGGTCATCGGGCCCGCTCCGCGACCAGCCGGAGGGCGTGGTGGACGGCGGCGGACTGGGCGGGGGAGAAGTCGCCGAAGAAGGCCTCCGCGAGCCGCCCGCCCGGGACGCCGCCCTGCTCGCCGAGCTGGTCCGCCAAGGCGTCCGGCAGCAGGTCGGCCAGGGCCTGCCCCGTCTCCGCCACGCGCGGGTCGTCCGGTGTCGCGTCGGCGAGGGCGTCGAGCCGTGCGTACACGTCGTGGGCGCGTGCCACGGCCTCCGGGTCCTCGGTCATGGTGCGCATGGCGCCGATGAGCCGCGAGCGCTCCTCGTCGGGCGCGACGGTGTCGAGCAGGGCGAGGATCTCCCGGTCCTTGGTGGCCATCGGGGACTCCGACGGCACCTCGCCGAGCCCCGAGAACAGCTCGGCCAGCTCCGGCGAGACCGGTCCCTCGGAGGTCAGCCGCCCGGCCCGCGCCTCCGCGAGCAGCTCGGTGAGCCGCTCCCGGCGCGCCCGGATCACCGCTTCCTGCCGCCCGAGATCGGCGTCCAGCTCCTCCAGGACCTCGACGAGTTCGCGCCCCTCGTCGTCGGCGAGCACGTCCCGCACCTCGTCCAGGCCCAGGCCGAGCTCGGCCAGGCGCCGGATCCGGGCGAGCAGGACGGCGTCGCGGATGCCGTACTCGCGGTATCCGTTGGCCCGCCGGACGGGCTCGGGCAGCAGCCCGAGGTGGTGGTAGTGGCGCACCGCCCGCGGGGTGATCCCGACGAGGGCGGCGATCTCTCCGATTCGCATGAGCCCAGTACAAACCCTGACGCTGCGACAAGGTCAAGCGGACGCGGCGCGGGTCCCCGAGGGTCGGGCGGGCGGGGCGCGGCGGGTAGCATGGTCGGCACGGCAGACGAGCCGGGCGGACGGCCGCGTGGGGATCCTCGGATCCTCCCGAGGAACGTCCGGGCTCCACAGGGCAAGGTGGTGGCTAACGGCCACCCGGGGTGACCCGCGGGACAGTGCCACAGAAAACAGACCGCCGGGGACCTCGGTCCTCGGTAAGGGTGAAACGGTGGTGTAAGAGACCACCAGCGCCTGAGGTGACTCAGGCGGCTAGGTAAACCCCACCAGGAGCAAGGTCAAGAGGGGTCGTCCTCGGACGACTCTGCGCGAACGACCGAGGGCTGCCCGCCCGAGTTCGCGGGTAGACCGCACGAGGCCGGCGGCAACGCCGGTCCTAGATGGATGGCCGTCGCCCCGACGACCGCGAGGTCCCGGGGAACAGAACCCGGCGTACAGCCCGACTCGTCTGCCCCTCCACAGGGGCTTTGCTGAAGCTCGCGTACGTCAGTTGGTGGTGGCGTACCGGCTGATCTTGTTGACCGTGAACATCGGGGCGGTCGTGCTGCCGCCGAAATTGGTGGAGTAGGTGGTGGGGAACGCCACCTCGACCTTGGCTTCGAAGACGTCGCCCTCCACGAGGTCGTCCCAGCCCTTCACGTCCTCCAGGAAGGGCTTCTGGAGCATGCTGTTGACCTCGCAGTCGGAGAGGAAGCCGTACTCGGGCCACTTCTTCTTCCCGCAGGCGCTGGCGCGGAACGAGTCGGTGCCGGTGGCGGCGTCGGACTGGGTGACCTCGCCGTAGATCGTGTAGCACTTGCCCATGTAGGCGTAGGGGTCCCGCTCGATCTTCTTGAACTCCCGGTCGCTGATGCTCTTGTAGCTCGTGCAACCCTCCTTCTCCGTCTTGGTCGGCGTCGGGGTGGGCGTCGGGGTGGGCGTCGGGGTGGGCGTGGGGGTGGGCGTGGGGGTCGGGGTGGGGGTGGCTGACTCGGTCTCGACCGTGCCGGACCTGGGGGTGATGGCGGGGACGGACGGCTTTGCCTGGGAGGTGGATTCCCCGCCGCTCGCGGCCGCCACAACGTTCGCGGTGCAGGAGACGAGGAGCAGGCCGCCGAGAACGAACGTGGCTGTCCTCCAGCCGTTGCGCTGATTCCGCGGCGGAGGGACGGGTACGCCCTGCGGGGGCTGCTGGGGGTGGTCGTAGCCGGGCGGCGGGGGCGTGGACACGCGTCACTCCTAGGGAAACGGGGGTTGGCCGCCACAGCCTAGACACCTGGCAAACCGTGCCACTGCTGCACGGAAAGACTTCGTGGGATCGTCCCGAGCGGAGTGCTGACCAAGCCCGAAAGCCACGAGGGCCGGGAGCGCCCGCTGCGCGGGAAGGGCGCGGGGCGACCGGGGGCCCGCTACCCGAAGGCGCCGGTACCCGAGCCGTGCCGGGTCAACCCGGCGTACAGCCCGACTCGTCCGCTCCTCAGAGGTTCCGGCCGAAGCGCAGCCGCCATGGGAGCAGGGCGGATTCGAGCTGGACCGCCAGGCTCATCTTCGACGTGCCGTGGTCGCGTTCCTCGAAGCGGATCGGTACTTCCGCGAGGGTGAAGCCCCGTCGGGCGGCGCGGTAGTTCATCTCGACCTGGAACGCGTACCCGTTGCTGCGTACGGAAGGCAGGTCGAGGGCGCGCAGGGTGTCCGCCCGCCAGGCCTTGAAGCCGGCCGTTGCGTCCTTCAGGCGCAGCCGCAGGATCGCGTCGACGTAGGCGTTGGCCCAGGCCGACAGGGCCCGGCGGGACCAGTGCCACTCCGCGGCCGTCGAGCCGCCCGGCACATAGCGCGAGCCGATCACGACGTCGGCGTTCCGCGTCCGCAAGGTGTCGAGCAGGGCCGGGATCGCCGAGGCCGGGTGGGAGAGGTCGGCGTCCATCTGGAGCACGATGTCGGCGCCCTCGTCGAGCGCCCGGGTCATGCCCGCGAGGTAGGCGCGGCCCAGGCCGTCCTTGGTGGTGCGGTGCAGGACGCCGATGGACTCCGGTGCGTCGGCGACGAGTTTGTCGGCGACCTCGCCGGTGCCGTCGGGCGAGTTGTCGTCGACCACGAGCAGGTGGAGGTTCGGTACGGGCAGGTCCGCGAGCAGACCGGCGAGCACGGGCAGGTTGTCCCGCTCGTTGTAGGTCGGCACGACGACAACGGTCTTCGGGGGCACGACGGCCATCGGCGGTTCCTCGATCGGCAAGGTCGGCAGGATCGGCAAGGTCGGCAGGGCGGCGAACCCGGCAAGGTCGGCAAGGGCGGCGAACCCGGCAAGGTCGGCAGGGCGGCGAACCCTGCAAGGTCGGCAGTTCGGCAGCGATCAGGGGGTGGGGACTCGGTGGGCCGTCGCGTCCGTGCCGGCGGGGCGGCGGGGCGGGACCGTCTCGAAGAAGTCGAGGATGTGCCGGTTCACCTCCTCCGGCCGCTCCAGGTACCCGTAGTGGCCCGCGTGCGGGATCAGGTGGTGGGCGGCGCCGGGGATCGCCCCGGCCACCTCCGCTACCAGGTGCGGCGGCGTGACCAGGTCGTCCGCGAAGCCGAGGACCAGGCAGGGCGTGGTGATCGCGGCGTAGTCCGCGAGGCGGGCCGGGTCCGGGGTGATCGCGAGCTGGTGGCGCAGGCCCGGGCCCGAGGCCCACGACTGCTCGAAGACCGACAGCCAGTCGGATATCTCGGTCTCGTCGTCGAGCGTGTGCGGGGACAGGTTCTGGATCGCCTGCATCGTCGCGTGGTAGCGGCGCGGCAGGGTGGTGCCGCTGTCGAGGAGTTCGAGCTCGGCCCTGGCGGCGGCCGCGCGCAGGTGGTCGTCGCGGCCGCGGGTGGCCATCAGGACGGCCGCGGTGGCCAGTTCGGGCCGGGTCACCAGCAGCTCCTGCACCACCTGCGCGCCCAGGGAGGTCCCCACCAGCCGGCACGGCCCGGCCCCCAGGTGCTCGACGAGCCCGGCGAGGTCGGCCGCGAGGTCCCCGGCCGTCATGCCCGCCTCGCCGGGGTCGCTCGGCGGCACGCCCCGGGAGTTGTACGTGATCACCCGCCAGCCCGCGTCGAGGAGCGCCGGTACCTGGTGCAGGTGCCACGCCCGGCCGCGCCCGCCCGCGCCCATGACCAGGATCACCGGCTCCCGGTCCGCCGGGCCTTCCGGCGCGACGTCGTCGTACTGCAGCCGTCTCCCACCGACGGTCGCGACGGCCATCAGTGGTCGGCCATGCGGTCGGCCAGGCTCTTCGGGCGCATGTCGGTCCAGTGCTCCTCGACGTACGCGAGGCAGGCCGCCCGGTCCGTGTCGGCCAGGGCGATCCCCCAGCCGTCGGGAACGGCGGCGAAGGCGGGCCAGAGCGAGTGCTGGCCCTCGTCGTTGACCAGCACCTTGTAGGCCGCGTCGGGGTCGTCGAACGGGTTCGTCATCTTCTGCTCCTGGGGAGGGGGAGGGAGGGGGTCAGGTGAGGGGGGCGCCCGAGACGAGCGTCTCGGCGTAGCCGAAGACATGGCCGCGCTCGACCGAGACCGGCCGCAGCGAGGCGAAGTCCGCGTCGAGCGCGTCGAACAGCTCCAGGTGGGCGTCGCCCGACCACACCTCGGAGAACTCGACACCGGTGACGGTCGAGGTCACCAGCTCGACCGGGGGCTTCTCGTCCGGGAGCCACTGCGGCTGGACCCGGCTGTGCACCAGCGGCACCGTGTGCAGCAGGGGCGGCTCGGCCGCCTTGGCGGTCACGTTCACCGAGGCCTCGACGATCCGCCGGCCGCCCGTCGAGGCGGTGCCGTGGTAGGTGCCGGCGGCGGAGTCCAGGGGCCCCGCCTTGCCGACGCGCATCGGCCAGGTCTGGCGCACGTCGCCGAACTGCTTCGGCATGCCCTGCACCCAGCCGCGCAGCAGCGGTACGGGCTGGTCGACCCAGGCGTACGGGCAGCGGGCCAGGCGCCGGCCGCGGTACTCGCAGCCGAGCAGGATCAGGAACTCGTGGAACTGGCTGGCACCCGGGTCGGCCAGCTCGGCGCCCGACTCCGAGCACCACTGCCAGCGCGCGAAGACGGCGGCGGCCTGCCCGGGGTCGGCGCCGAGGTCGAGCTCGGGCGGCAGGAAGCGCGCCGCGGCCGCCGGGTCCACGTGGTAGTCGACCATGACGACCTCGCCGGCGAAGTGCCACGGCGGGGGAGTCAGCGTGGCGGAGGTGCCCGAGGGGGAGAGCGGAAGGCTGTAGCCGTGCGGGCCGTTGACGACGGAAGCGGAATCGGTCATGGCAGGAGGTCCTCGTTTCTCCAGGCGGTGGCGAGCCGCGCGGCGGCCTCCGCCAGACGGTCGGGCGGGTTGAAGCTGTACGCGAGCCGGAGATGGGTGCCGGGCGCGCCGCCGAAGCGGGAGCCCGGCGCGACCGCGACGCCCGCCCGGTCGGCCGCGGCGAGCAGCGCCGCCTCGTCACGGCCGGGGCCGAAGGTCAGCCAGACGAAGAAGCCGCCGGGCGGGTCTGCGACGGTCACCTCGTCCCCGAGGCCAGCCCGCAGGGCGGCCACGAGCGCGTCGCGCCGGGGCCCGAGCCGCTCACGCAGCCACGCCAGGCGCCGGTCGTAGCGGCCGTCCCCGAGGAGCCCGGAGACGGCCAGCGAGGTCAGATGGTTGAGCCCGCCGCCGCTGACCAGCTGGCCGCGGCCGGTCAGTGTCCGGACCAGCTCCGGTTCGGCCTCCAGCCAGCCGAGCCGCAGACCGGGGCCGAGCGTCTTGGCGAAGGAGCCGAGCCGGATCACCCCGCGTCGCCCGGCGAGCGCGGCGAGCGGGGGCGGCGGCGTCACCGGATCCAGGCCCAACTCCCCGTACGCGTCGTCCTCCACGATCGGTACGCCGTGCCGGGCGGCGACGGCGAGCAGCTCCCGGCGGCGTGCTTCGCCCGCGACGGTGCCGGTCGGGTTGTGGAAGGTGGGGGTCAGGTACACGAACGCCACGTCCTCGCCCGCCGACAGCGAGCGGTCCAGGGCCTCGGGGCGTACGCCCTCACCGTCGGCCGCAGCCTCGCGCAGCCGCAGCCCGTGGTCGGTCATGATGGCCCGGGCCAGGTCGTAGCAGGTGCTCTCGACCACGACCGAGGCGCCGGGCCGGCCGAGGACGGTGCACAACAGGGTCAGCGCCTGCGAGGTGCCGGCGGTGACCATGATCTCGTCGGGCGCGCAGCCGTGCCGGGCCGCGAGCAGGGCGCGCAGCGGCTCGGGCCCGGCGTTGGCGCCGTAACTGAGCGCCGCGGGGCCGTACTCGGAGAGCGCCTCCCGGTACAGCGGGAGCACGTCGTCCACGGCAAGCAGCTCCGGTTCGAGATAGCCGGGCCCCAGGTCGACGACGCCGGGCGGGGAGACCGCCTGCACCACCCCCGCACGCCACCAACGGGCGTGCGGGAGCGGCGCGGCGGTCGTGGCCGGTCGGAGCATCAGCCCTGCGGTCCCTGGATGTCCAGCAGGGCCGAGCGCAGCACGCGCGCGCCCGCGAGCAGGGTGGAGGGGTTGCGGGACAGGGCCAGGCGCAGCATCCGCTCGCCCTCGTGCGGCCTGGCCCAGTGGAACTTCTGGCAGGGCAGCACGTACAGGTTCTGCGAGCTGACCGCCGACCAGACGTCCATGCCGAGGCGGGAGCCGACGTGCAGCCGTTCGACGCTGACCCGGGCGTGCTCGTCGACGAAGTGGATGTCGGGCACGCCGTCGAACGCGGACCGTACGAGGGCCCGGTGGTCGGCGATCGTGCGCTGCAGCTCGGCGAGGCCGCCGTCCGCGCCGTCCTCGGAGAACCGCTTCACCATCAGCATGATCAGCGGCGAGGTGCCGAGCAGGATGTCCGAGTGGATCTTCTCGATCGGCAGACCGATGTTGGCCGAGCGGACCAGCCAGCCGATCTTGAGTTCGAGGGTGGGCCACAGCTTGCCGGTGTCCTCGATGACCACCCAGCGGCAGCCGCTCGCGTCGAGCACGGCGTAGTGGTCGAACTGCGCGGTCGGGTCGAAGCCGCGGAAGCAGGTGTCCAGGGCCAGCACCACGTCGTGCTCGGCGCACTGCTCGGCGAGCCTGCGCAGGCGCGCCTCGGTCATCACCCGGCCGGTGGGGTTGTTCGGGGTGGTGATGAAGACGCAGCCGACCTGTTCGAGCAGCTCGGCCGGCAGGTCGTCGTCGTGGGCCTGCTCCTCCTCGACGGGTACGAGCCGCAGGCCGACGCCGCGCAGGATGTCGGGGATGTTGTCGAAGGTGGGGTGGATCAGGGCCACCGCGTCGGAGCTGGTGACCAGCGAGCGGGCCAGGATCTCCATGGCCAGCGAGGACGAGTAGCAGCTGAGCGTGCGGCCTTCGGCGAACGGGTGGGTGTGCTGGCCGAGCATGCCGAAGAACGCGTCGGCGGCCTCCCGTTCGATCTCGTCCACCGGACGGAGGACGGCCTCGTCCCAGAGACTGGGCAGCTCGGCGATGATCTTGGCCTGGGGGGCGGTGAGTTGCTGGCGGGCGTGTCCGTCGGCGAGATTCATCGAACTGGCCAGTGCGAGGGTCTCGAACTGGGTCAGGTTCTCAGCGGAGACCGACTGCGGAATTCTGTTCACAAGCACCTCTCAAGGAGTGTCGGGCGTAGCGTGCTTGGAGCCACGGCGGATGCCGGGACTCACCGGCGCCCGGGCGCCGGGATAGGAATTGGTGTGACCTCCGTCAGCAGAAGGCGAACCGGGTGAGCAATTGCTCCGTGTCGTCGATGGAGTCGCCGGAAGGCAATCCGGCTTTTCCGACAAAGCGTTTGAGATAGCCGGCGCCCTCGGTGCCGCCTGACCCCGTCATCTCCGGCAGGTAGCGGCGGCCGAATCCGTAGTGCCGGCCGCGCCAGACGTGCAGCGGAGCCTCGCTCGCGGCGAACGCCTCGCGGACGTCGGCGTCCGCGGAGTCGGCCGCGGCGTCCCGCAGGGAGGTGAACCGGCGCAGCCGGGGGCTGTTGACCGGGGCCAGGTGCGCGAAGCGCCCGTAGGTCTCGCTCTTGCGCTCGTCGTAGCCGTACACCACCAGTTCCATCAGGTGGTAGTTGAGCGACTGGACGGCGCTCGCGCTCCCGGTCGCGTCCCGGAAGCCCATGAACAGCTCAGGGGTCAGCGTCCGCAGCGCGTGGAAGACGACGTTCAGGAGTTCGGCCGCCGACGCGAACTGGCGTATCCGCAGCGCGTACTCGGCGGGGGCGCGGCCGACGGCCTCGGTCGCGCGGCGCGCGGTCCAGCGCACGAGGAAGAAGGCGACCTCGCAGGCCTGCACCGAGCGCATGAACATGTGCTCGTCGTGCTTGTCCGAACGGCGGAACCCCGAACAGCGGTTGACCACGAGCAGGTCGCGGACGAGCACGTCGTCGTGGCCGGCGAGCCGGACCGACTCGGCGCTCGCCATGGTGCGGTCGGGGCCGAGCGGGAACCCGCCGAGGTGGTCGAGGACGGCCCGCAGCCGGCGGACGCGTTCGGCGCCCTCCTCGACCGTCGTCTCGTGCAGCCCGGCCTCGCGTTCCTCCAGCGCGATCAGGTCCGTCACGAGGGCGTGCACGAGGAGCAGACTCGCCTCGTACGGGTCCTCCCGACGGGCGAGGTACCAGCCGGTGACGTGCATTCCGGTGTAGCGGTAGTACTCGGGGGTGTCGAGGCGCAGGCTGAACGGCCGGGTCAGCAGTCGCAGGATCTCGTTCTCGTCGGTGTCGGCACCGGCCACGGCCGCGTCGTAGCGGTCGGACAGCCGGCGGATCTCGTCCTCGGGCAGTTCGGCGAGCGCGGTCGTGTGCAGCCGGTCGGCCAACTCGGCGCAGACCGCGGGCAGTTCCCGCGTCCGGGTCGGGCCGGCGAAGCGTACGGCGTTCATCGCCCCGACCCGCTCTCGGCCCGCCGCTCGCCGATGATCAGGTGCTTGTCGCCGCTGGAGCGCCGGACCGTGCCGTCCGCGAAGCCCGCCCGGCGCAGCAGTTCCAGGTACTCGCCCGCGGAGCGGTGCCGGCCCTCGGTCTCGACGTGCATGGAGAGGTTCATGACGGAGGTGGCGAGCGGGCCGCCGCGGTCGTCGTCGAAGAGCCGCTCCATGATGAGGACCCGGCCGCCGGGGAGGCCGGCCTCGTGGGCCTTGCGCAGCAGCGCCACGCAGGTCTCGTCGTCCCAGTCGGAGAGGATGTAGCCGAAGGCGTGGCAGTCGCCGGGCGGCAGCGGGTCGCGGAAGAAGTCGCCGGCCGCGAAGTCGAGCCGGTCGCTCAGCTTCTGCTCGGTGGCCCGTGCGGCCAGGTGGGGGCCGACCTGGGGCAGGTCGAACACGGTGGCGCGCAGATCGGGGAAGGCGCGCAGGGCGGCGACGGAGAAGGGTCCGCTCGCCCCGCCCACGTCGATCAGCTGCCGGCGGTCGCCGAGGTCGGCGAGGGCGGCGAGCTCGTGCGAGACGTGGTGGCTGAGGCTCCACATCGCGTCCAGGAAGCGGCCCACCGACTCGTCGTCGCGGTACAGGGAGTCGAACGGAGCCGGCCTGTCCCGGTCGGTCTCCGCCTTGCCCGCCCGCAGATAGCCGCCGAGCCGCCCGAACTGCCCGGCGGTGTCGTCGACCAGGTGGTCGACGAAGCCCATCAGACAGTGGGGGTCGTCGCGGTCGACGTAGGGCCGCACGCCGGCCGCGAGCGCGTACCGCCCGCCCTCGGCGTCGAGGACGCCGAAGGAGGCCAGTACGAGCAGGAGCCGTTCGAGGGTGTCCTCGTCCACGGCCAGGGCCGCCGCGATCGTCGGGGCGCTGTCGCCGCTGTGCCGTGTCAGATGCGCGAAGACGCCGTGCCTGTCCGCGACGCGCAGGGCGTGGGTGGCGTACATTCCGTAGACGGCGCGTTCCAGATTCGCAGGAATCATTGTTTTCGCTGCCCATCGATGCAAGGGAATTGTCAGGCTTTTCCGGCGCGGTGAATCGTCGACGCCACCGCTGATACCTCGGGGTGTGGTTCACCCTTTACCCGGCGGTAAGAATCCGGCGGGACGTCGAGAAGTATTTCGGTCGGCGCGCGGGATCGGCCATCTTGTTGCCCGCAGAGTGAAACGCCGAGGTCGGGGGCGCTGTCCGGTCGGCACGCCCGCAAGGGCGCGGGTATCGGCCGGTTCACCGCTGCCGGCGCGGTAGTTCACCAGGTGGTGGCCGCTGGTGGGACGGGCGGTGAACGTCAGGATCCGGCCGGGTGACGGACGTCGAATTCCAGCCGTGCGGCCGGTCGGAGTGCCTCGTTCCGAAAGGCGACGTCGCAGGTCGGACGGTATTCGTAGGTGTTCGAACGCGGCCCGAAATCGCTTTTCCGTCGCATCGGGTTGATCGGGGAAGCCGCCGAACGATACCGTCCCGGTAAAACGGGAAAGGGTGTGCAGTGACTGGCGGGTATGCTCTCTTATTGGAATCCGTGACGAAAATCTACGGTTCCGGCCGTAACGCCGTCACCGCCTTGAACGGCGTGTCGATGGGCGTCGCCCGTGGCACGTTCGTCGCGATCATGGGTCCGTCCGGCTCGGGCAAGAGCACGTTCCTGCACTGCGCGGCCGGGCTCGACAAACCCTCGCAGGGTGGTGTGACCCTCGGTGACACCCACCTGACCGGCCTGAACGAGGAACAGCTCACCGAACTCCGCAGGGAACGCGTCGGGTTCGTCTTCCAGGCGTACAACCTGCTCGACTCGCTCACCGTCGCCGACAACGTGGGCCTGCCGTTCCGTCTCGCCGGCGCCCCGGTCCCCACCGACCGGGTGCGCGCGGAGCTGGCGAACGTCGGCCTCGACGACATGGGCGACCGCTACCCCGGACAGCTCTCCGGCGGTCAGCGGCAGCGCGTGGCCATCGCCCGGGCCCTCATCACAGGACCGGACGTGATCTTCGCCGACGAGCCGACCGGCGCGCTCGACACCCGTACGGGCAAACAGGTCCTGCAGCTGCTACGCGGAGTGGTCGACCGGACCGGACAGACCGTGGTGATGGTGACCCACGACCCGGTCGCCGCCTCGCACGCGGACTCGGTGACCTTCCTCGCCGACGGCCGTCTCGCCGGCGAACTCGCCCGGCCGACGCCCGAGCAGGTGGCCGACCGGATGACCCGGCTGGGTGACTGGTGAGCCGCGGCAGCGCGGCCGAGCAGGTCGACCCGCCGGCGCCGGAGAGGAACGGGAAGCCCGGGAAGCCCGGGAAGGCTGCCAGGAAGGCCGACAAGGCGGCCGCGAAAGCGGCCGAGAAGGCGGCGAAGAAGGCGGCCAAGGCCAAGCGGAAGATCCGCACGCTCTCGCGCCAGAACCTCTCCCTGGCCTGGAGCACCATCCGCGGCCGCAAGGGCGGGTTCGCGGCGGTGCTCATCGCCGTCGGGGTCGGCTCCGCCGTGATCAGCGCCTGCGGTGTGCTCCTGGAGACCGGTGTCAGCTCGGGTGTCCCGGCCGAGCGGTACCACCGGGCGGCCGTGGTCGTCGGCGGCTACCAGGCCATGTCCGTCGAGGGGGACACCGACCCGCGGCTCTCCGAACGGGTCAGGCTGCCCGCCGACACCGTCGGGAAGGTCGCCGCCGTCCCGGGCGTCGAGTCCGCCGTCGGTGACATCAGCGTCCGTACGACCGTCCTGCGGAACGGCTCCGTGCTGGGCGGCCCGCCCGTCTACGGACACGGCTGGTCCGCCTCGGTCCTCGCGCCGTTCACCCTGCGCGCGGGCAGCGAGCCGCGCGCCGCCGAGGACGTCGTCCTCGACAGCGACCTCGCCCGGCGCGCCGGGGCGGCACCGGGGGACACGGTCACCCTGGTGATCGGATCGGAACCGGGGACGTACCGCGTCAGTGGCGTCGCCCAGCCCGCCGTCTCCTTCGACCGGCAGTCCGCCGTCTTCTTCACCGACGACCGGGCGGCCCAGCTGTACGGCACGCCCGGCAAGGTCGACGCGGTCGGCGTCGTCGCGGCCAAGGGGACCGACCCGGGCGAACTCGCCGACCGGATCGAGAAGGCCGTGCCCGGCGCGGTCACGTACACCGGGGACGACCGCAGCGACGTCGAGACGCTCGACGTCGGACAGATGCGGTCGTTCGTCATCGAGGTGGCCAGCGCCTTCGGCGCCACCATGATCCTGCTTGTGATCATCGTGGTCGCCGGCACCCTGGCCCTGTCGGTGCAGCAGCGCCGCCGCGAACTCGCCCTGCTGCGGGCCGTCGGCGCCACGCCCCGTCAGGTGCTGCGCATGATCGGCGGCGAGGCCGTGCTCGTCGGCGGCATCGGCGCCGTGCTCGGCGCGATCCCCGGCATTCTGCTCGCCATGCTGCTGCACTCGGTGTTCACGGCGGCCGGCGCGCTGCCGCCCGGGTTCTCCCTGGTGATCACCCCGACTCCGGTGCTGTTCGCCCTGCTGATCTGCGTCCTCGCGGCCCGGATCGGCGGCTGGCTCGCGGCCCGGCGCGCCGCCAAGGTCAGCGCCGTCGAGGCGCTCGGCGACGTGGCCGTGGAGCCGAAGAAGCTCGGCTGGTTCCGGCTCTCGCTCGGCGTGCTCCTCGTGCCCGCCGGTCTGGCCGTCGCGATCGTGCTGCCGATCGTGCTGCCCGGCGAGGCCGCCATCGAGGGCGCCGCCAGCTCCGCCCTGGTCCTGGTGATCGCCGTCGGCCTGCTCGGGCCGAAGCTCTTCGGCGGCGTCGCGGCGCTGCTCGCCCGCCGCCCGGGCGACGTCACCCGCTTCCTCGCCATCGCCAACTCCCGCGCCAGGGCGCGCCGGCTGAGCTCCGCGACCACTCCGCTGATCATGGGCGTCACCATGGCGGCCGCGCAGCTCTTCAGCGGAACGACGCTCGCCGCCACCGCGCACGACCAGGCCGTCGAGGGGGTGATCGCCGACCATGTGGTGACCTCCGACAGCGCGGGCATCTCGCCCGGCCTGACCGAGGAGCTGCGCCGCGTCCCCGGCGTCCGCACCGTCGGCCCGGTCGCCAGGACCTCGACGATCCTCACCTGGCCCGACGGCGACAGCATCCAGTACCGGATCTCCAACGCGCAGGGCGTCGACCCCGCCGCCGTGCCGGAGACCATGAACCTGGACGTGCTCCGCGGCGACCTGGACCGGCTCACCGGAACCACGGTCGCGCTCAGCCGGCTCGTCGCCGGCACGGTCGGCGCCGACGTCGGCGACCGCGTCGACGTGCACCTCGGCGACGGCACCGTGCAGAAGGCCGAGGTCGTCGCGGTCTACGAGAACGGGCTCGGCTTCGGTGACGTCACCCTGCCCCACGAGCTGGTCATCGCCCACACCAGCGACCACCTCGACCAGTGGCTGATGGTGAACGCCGAGCCGGGCACCGACCTGAACGCGGCGCTGAAGGCCTACCCGACGCTGAGCGTGCGCGACGCCGGGGCGGTCACCGCGGCACCCACCGACGGCGGGGGCGGCGGGATCAGCCTCGTGCTCAACGCCGTGCTGCTCGGCTACCTCGCCATCGCCGTCGTCAACACCCTGGTCATGGCGACCATCTCACGGCGCCGCGAATTCGCCCTGCTCCGCCTCGTCGGCACCCGCACCGGCCAGGTGCGGACGATGATGCGCAAGGAGGCGGGCATCATCGTGCTCTCCGCCGTCGTCGTCGGCACGATCGCCGCGCTGCCCTCGCTGATCGGCATGAGCTACGCGATCCGCCACTCGGTGTTCCCCACCGTCCCGCCCCTGATGTACCTCGGCATCGTGCTCGCGGCCGCCGCCATCGCCTGGCCCGCCGTGATGCTGCCGGCCAGGCTCGCCCTGCGCCCGCCGGCCGTGGACGCCATCGCACGGACGGAGTGACCCGGGGCTCTCTCAGGAGGGTCGTCGCAGATGAGGCGTGGCTCCGGCCACGCCTCATCCGCGTACGCGCCCACCCGCGCGGCCCGTCCGTCGGTGGGCGCGCTCCCCTTGCGCGGCCCGCCTGTCGGTGGGCGCGTTCCCCTTGCGCGGCCCGCCCGTCGGTGGGCGCGTACCCCTTGCCGGACCCGCCCGTCGGTGGGCGCGTACGCCTTGCCGGACCCGCCCGTCGGTGGGCGCGTTCCTCCGGCGGCGCCCGGCCCGAGCGGGCAGTTTCCTCACCGCTCAAGAACGTGGAGCCGGTACGCCTCCGCGGGCCAAGCTCGACCGTCGACAGATCCGCGCGCCCCGCGTGTCTCCCGTGGAGGGTCGAGCATGTCCCGAGTCTTTGACCACGCACCGGCCGCCCCGGAGAACCGGGCCGTCCACCACCTCGTCGCCGCCCACGCCCGGCAGGCCCCCGAGGCGCCCGCCGTCGTCGACGGCGGCCTGACCCTCAGCTACGCCGACCTGGACGAGCGTGCCAACCACCTGGCCCACCGGCTGGCCGACGCCGGGGTGACCGCCGAGTCGAGGGTCGGCGTGCTGACCGGCCGCTCGGGCCACTCGGCGGAGACCGTCGTCGCGCTGCTCGCGGTGCTCAAGGCGGGCGGGGTGTACGTGCCGCTGCACGAGAGCTACCCCGACGACCGGATCCGCCTGCTCCTCGCCGAGACCGGCGCGGCCGTCCTGCTCGCCGACCCGACGACCGCGGACCGGGCGGCGAGCGCCGGCCCGCCGGTGCTCGTCCTGGACGGCGCGGACACCCGGAGGCGTCCCGACGCCCCGCGCGTGCGCGTCGACGAGGAGCAACTCGCCTACCTCATCCACACCTCGGGCTCGACCGGCCGGCCCAAGGGCGTGGCCATCACCCACCGGAACATCACGGCGCTGGCCGAGGAACCCCACCTGCGGGCCGCCTTCGCCCGGTGCACGCTCTTCAACGCGCCGCTCGCCTTCGACGCCTCCACGTACGAGATCTGGCTGCCGCTCCTCAACGGAGGCCGCGTCGTCATCGGCCCCGCGGAGTTGACCGCGCCCGGCCTCGCCGGGCTCGTCGCCGAGCACGGCGTCGACGGGGTCTTCCTGACCGCCGCGCTGTTCCGGCTCCTCGCCGAGGAGCGGCCCGACTGCTTCGCCGGCCTGCGCGAGGTGTGGACCGGCGGCGAGACCCCCTCCGCCACCGCCCTCGACCGGGCACGGGCCGCCTGCCCGGACACCACCTTCGTCAACGTGTACGGTCCGACCGAGTGCACGGTCTTCGCCACCGGATACCGCATGACCTCCGACGCGCCCCCCACCCGGTCCTCGCTGATCGGCACGGCCCTCGACGACACCGAGGCGCACGTGCTCGACGAGCGGCTGCGGCCCGTCGGCGCGGGCGTGATCGGCGAGCTGTACCTGGCGGGCGACGGCACCGGCCGGGGCTACTTCGGGCGCCCCGCCCTGACCGCCGAGCGGTTCGTGGCCGACCCGGTCACGCCCGGCGGCCGCCTCTACCGCACCGGAGACCGGGTGCGGCTGACCGAGGAGGGGCTCGTCGAGTTCCTCGGCCGCACCGACCACCAGGTCAAGATCCGCGGCTTCCGGATCGAACTCGGCGAGATCGAGGCCGCGTTGCGCGACTGCGCCGGGGTCACCGACGCCGTCGCGGTCGTACGGGAGAACGGGCCGACCCGCACCGTCGTCGCCTACCCCACGGGGCCGAGCCCGCTCGCCGAGCGCGCCCTGCTCGACCGGCTGGCCGAGCGGCTGCCCGGCTACATGGTGCCGTCGCGTGTCGTCTGGACCGACCGGCTGCCGGTCAACGCCAACGGCAAGGTCGACCGGGCCGCGCTGCCCGAGCCCCCGGCCGACGACGCCGAGGCGTACCGCGCACCGACGACGGACACCGAGCGCACGCTCGCCGCGATCTGGGCCGAGGCCCTCGGTGTCGAACAGGTCGGCACCAGGGACGACTTCTTCGCCCTCGGCGGCGACTCCGTGCTGACCATGAAGATCGTCGCGCGGGCCCGGGCCAAGGGGCTCGCGGTGCGCACGGCCGACGTCTTCGCCCACCCGACGGTCGAGGCGCTCGCCGGTGTGGCGCGGCGGCTCGACGAGGACCCCGGTGCGGCGCCCGGTGCGGCGCAGGCGTCCGAGTACCCCCTGACGCCCATGCAGAGCGGCATGCTCTTCGACGCCCTCATGCTCGACGACCCGTCGCTCCACCTGATCCAGTTCGTCGTCCGGCTCGGCGAGGTCACCGACCCCGAGCGGCTCGGCCGGGCCTGGCAGGAGGCCACGGAGCGGCACGCGGTGCTGCGTACCGCGCTCCGCTGGGCCGATGTGGAGGAGCCCGCGCAGGTCGTCGCGGACGCGGTCGTACTGCCGGTGACCCAGCTCGACTGGAGTGCCCTTCCCGAGTCCGAACACCCCGCGCTACTGCGGGAGTTGCTCGACGAGGACCGCGCCGCCGGCATCGACCTCACCCGGGCGCCGCTCAGCCGGGTCACCCTCGCGCGGCTCGGCCCGGACTCCGTCCAGCTCGTCTGGACGATGCACCACGTGGTCACCGACGGCTGGAGCTCCGCGGAGCTGCTGCGGGACGTGCTCGACGCCTACCGGGGCGAGCCGGTGCGGACGCGACCGCCGTTCCAGGAGTACGTGACCTGGCTCGCCGGGCAGGACCTGGACGCCGCCGACGCCTACTGGCGCGAGCGGATGGCCGGGTTCACCAGCCCGGTGAGCGTGCCCGGCGACCGGCAGCCGCCCGAGGGCCACCGGCCCGTGGCCAGACGGTCGGTGGGGGTGACGGTCCCGGCGGAGACGGCCGCGCGGGTCTCCGCGTACGCGCGGCGCACCGGGCTCACCGCCAACACCCTGGTCCAGGGGGCCTGGGCGATCCTCCTCGCGCGCCTCAGCGGTGAGCGGGACATCTGCTTCGGCACGAGCACCGCGGTGCGGCCGGCGGAGCTGCCCGGGGTCGAGTCGATGGTCGGCATGATGATCAACACCCACCCCGTCCGGATCCTGGCGGACGACGACGAGCGGACCCTGCCCTGGCTGGAGCGGCTCCAGCGCGAGCTGGCCACGGCACGGGAGTTCGGGCACGCACCGCTCAACCGCGTGCAGTCCTTCGCCGACGTGGCGCCCGGAGAGGCGCTGTTCCACACCGCCGTGGTCTTCCAGAACTACCCGTTCGACCGGTCCGCGATCCGCGCGTTCGACGTCGAGTTCGCCACCAACCACCCCCTGGCGCTGAGCGTCTTCCCGGACGAGAAGCTCGTCATGCGGCTGCTCTACGACGAGCAGATATTCGAGGCGGCCACCGTGGAGCGGCTCGCCGAGCGGCTCATCACGGTCCTGGACGGGCTGGCCGCCGGCACCGCGGCCGGCGTCGGCGACGTGACCGTGCTCACCGACGCCGAGCGGAAGCTCGTCCTCGGCACATGGGGCGTGGGCGGGCCCTCCGCGTACTCCATCGAGCGGCGGATGCACCATCTCATCGCCGAACGGGCCGCCCGGTGCCCGGACACCGTCGCGATCGAGCGCGGCGGGACCCGGCTCACCTACGCCGAGGTCGAGGAGCGCGCCAACCGGCTCGCCCACCACCTGGTCGACCTCGGCATCGGCCCGGACACCATCGTCGGGATCTCCGTCGAACGCGGCCCCGACCTGGTCGTCGGCGTCCTCGGCACGCTCAAGGCCGGTGGCGCGTACGTGCCGATCGACCCCGACTACCCGGCCGCGCGCACCGCCGCGATCCTCGACGAGGCCCGCCCCGCGGTGGTGCTCACCCACAGCCGCCACCTCGACGTCTTCGCGGGCGCCACGACCCCGCTGGTGCTGCTCGACGGGGACTGGCCCGCCATCGAAGCCCGGCCGGCGACCGCACCCGCCGACCACGGCAGTCCGCGCGACCTGCTGTTCACCGTCTACACCTCGGGCTCGACGGGGAAGCCGAAGGGCGCCATGGTCGAGCACCGGTCCATGGTCAACACCGTCGAAGCGGTCGTCCCGCTGCACGTGCGCCCCGGCAGCCGCGTCTACCAGCTCGCCCCGATGAGCTTCGACGCCGCCTCGCTCGTCCTGCTGAGCACGCTCGTGGGCGGCGGCACGCTCGTCGCCCCGGTGACCACGGGCACGTACAGCGGCGCCGAACTCATCGAGCAGCTCCGCGAGGCCGACGCCGGCGCGGTCACCGGACCGCCGACCGTGCTGCCGGTGCTCGACCCGGAGGCGCTGCCGCAGCTCGAATCCATCCTCTGCGGGGGCGAGGTCCTCACCCCGGACCTCGCAGCCACCTGGTCGCCGGGACGCCGCCTCCTCAACGGCTACGGCCCCAGCGAATGCGCCGTCGCCGCCACGCTCTTCGAGGTGGAGCCCGGAGTCCGGTACGACAACGTCCCGATCGGCCGACCGCTCCCCAACACCAGCGTCCACGTCCTCGACGACCGGCTGCGCCCCGTGCCCCCCGGCGTCACGGCCGAGCTCTACCTGGGCGGCGAAGGCGTCGGCCGCGGCTACATCGGGCGCCCCGGCCTGACCGCCGAGCGGTTCGTGGCCGACCCGTTCGGCGCGCCGGGCGCCCGGCTCTACCGCACCGGCGACCTGGTCCGCTGGAACCAGGACGGCACCCTGGAGTTCGCCGGCCGCGCGGACGACCAGGTCAAGATCCGCGGCTTCCGGGTGGAGCCGCGCGAGGTCGAGAACGTCCTGCTGCGGCACGAGGCGGTCGCCGAGGCCGCGGTCGTCGTCCGCAGCGACGAGGCAGGCAAGCGGCTCGTCGCGTACGTGGTGCCGCGCGCCGGCGTCCCGGCCGCGGAGGAGCTGCGCGCCCATGTCGCCCGGCACGTGCCCGCGTACATGGTCCCGGCCGCCGTGGTGTTCCTGACGGTGCTGCCGGTCAACCGCAACGGCAAGCTCGACCGGGCCGCGCTGCCCGCGGCGGACCTGCGCCCCGACGAGGGGACGTACGTCGCCCCGGAAGGACCGACCGAGAAGGCGCTCTGCCGGATCTGGGGCGAGGTCCTCGCCGTGCCCCGGGTGGGGACCCGCGACAGCTTCTTCGACCTCGGCGGCGACTCGATCAACGCGATCCGGCTGGCCGTCCGGATGCGCGCCGCGTTCGGCGTCGAGATCTCCCCGAGGGACCTGTTCGAACACCGTCATGTGAGCGACCTCGCCAGGGTGGTCCAGGAGCGCGTCCTCGCGAGCCTGGCGGCCGTCGCGGGACCCGAAGTACCCGGCCGGATCTGACCCAGGGAGGAAAGCGGATGACCCAGCACGACGAGATGTTCGCGTCCGTACCGGCGCACCTGCAGGCAGAGCTGATGCGTCGCCTCGCCGGAGAGTCCGAGGCCGAGGAACCGCCGATCCCGACGGCCCCACGCGACGGCGGCCCGCTGCCGATGTCGTCGGCGCAGGAACGGCTCTGGTTCCTGGCCGAACTGGAGCCGGACAGCGCCGAGTACAACACGCTGCGCGCCCTGCGGCTGCGCGGCGACCTCGACACGACGGCGCTCGCCGGCGCGCTCGACCAGGTCGTACGGCGGCACGAGACGCTGCGGACCACGTTCGACGCGGTCGACGGCCTCGGTGTCCAGGTCGTGCACCCGCACACCGGGCGGGAGCTGCCCGTCGTCGACGTGTCGGGGCCCGACGCGCAGGCCGCCGTCGAGCGTTTCCTCGCCGCCGAGATGAACACGCCCTTCGACCTGCGGACCGGTCCGCTGCTGCGCCCCGCGCTGCTGCGCGTGGCCGCCCGCGAGCACGTCCTCGTCCTGGCCATGCACCACATCGTGTGCGACGGCTGGTCGACCGGGCGGCTGCTCGCCGAGTTGGCCGCCGGCTACGACGCGGCGATCGGCGGCAGCGCGGCGGCCCTGCCGCCCGTGCCCGTGCAGTTCGCCGACTTCGCCGCCTGGGAGCGCGAGCGGTCCGCCACGCTCGACGAGCAGCTCGGCTACTGGCGCGACCGGCTCGCCGGGATGCGCACGGCCGACCTGCCCACCGACCGGCCCCGGCCGCCCGTCCGCACACCCGCGGGCGCCATCCTGCCGGTGGAGATCCCCGCCGACGTGCTGGCCCGGCTGCGCGAGGTGAGCCGCGGCCAGGACGCGACGCTGTTCATGGCCCTGGTCACCGTCACCAAGGTGCTCCTCGCCCGCTACTGCGGTGAACCCGACGTCGCGGTGGGCACGGTCACCCTGGGCCGGCAGCGGCCCGAACTGGAGAACCTGATCGGCTTCTTCATCAACACCGTGGTCCTGCGCTCCCAGGTGGACGAGGCACGGTCGTTCGCGGAGCAGCTCGGCGAGGTGCGCACCGGCCTCCTGGAGGCGTTCGCCCACGACGAGGTCCCCTTCCAGCGCCTCGTCGACACCCTGCGGCCCGAGCGGGACGCGTCCCGGCCGCCGCTGGTGCAGGTCATGGTCAACCTGCAGAACATGGCCGACACGCTGCCCGCCTTCCAGGGCCTGGACGTCTCCGAGATCCAGCCGCCGGTCGACGTCGCGAAGCTGGACCTCACCTTCGACTTCTACGAGGACGCCTCCTCGCTGGTCTGCTACCTGGAGTACAGCACCGACCTCTTCGACCGGGAGACCGTGGAGCGGCTCGGCGGCCACCTCGTCACCCTGCTGCGCGCGGTGGCCGAGCAGCCCTCCGCCCCGCTCGCCGGACTGTCCCTGCTGACCGCCGACGAGCTGCGGACCCTGACCGCCGACCGGCAGGGACCGGCCCTCCCGGCGGCGCCCGCGCGGACCCTGCACGCAATGTTCGACGAGCAGGCGGCCCGTACGCCCGACTCCGTCGCCGTCAGCGACGGCAGTCGGCGGCTCACCTTCGCGCAGCTCGCCGCGCGCGCCGACCGGCTCGCGCACCACCTGATCGCCGCGGGCGTCCGCCCCGGTGTGCTGACCGGCGTCTGCCTCGACCGGAGCGTGGACGCCATGGTCGCCCTGCTGGCCGTGCTCAAGGCCGGTGGCGCGTTCGTGCCGCTCGACCCCGAACACCCCGCGCAGCGGCTCGCCATGATGCTCGGCGACGCCGCCGCACCGGTGCTGATCACCGACTCGGACGCGGCGGGTGAGGGCCCCTGGACCACGATCAGGATCGACACCGACCAGGAGCTGATCGCCCGCCGGCCCGCCACCCCGCCCACGACGGACGCCGGACCGGACGACCTCGCCTACGTCGTCTACACCTCCGGCTCGACCGGCCGCCCGAAGGGCGTCATGGTCAGCCACCGCAACGTCGCCCACATGATGCGCGCCTGGGACGCCCGCTACGACCTGACCGGCCTGCGGGGCCGCTCCCTGTCGGTGTCCAGCCTCGCCGTGGACCTGTTCTTCGGCGACTTCCTCATGTCCGCGATGTACGGCGGCGAGATGGTGATCTGCCCGGCCGACGTGGTCACCGACCCGCCCGCCCTCGCCGCGCTGATCTCCGAGACGCGCCCCCAACTCCTGGTCACCACGCCCTCGCTGGCCAAGGCGGTCGCCCAGGAGCTGTCCTGGACCGGGGGCCGCGCGGACTCGCTGCGCGTCCTCGCGGTCGGCTCGGAGGCCTGGCTGGCCGACGACGCGGCCGCCGTCCTGGAGGCGCTGTCGCCCGACGCCGTCGTCACCAACAACTACGGCGCCACGGAGACCACCGTGGACTCCACGACGTACCGGCTCCGGGCCGGCGAGCCGGTCCCCACGGCGATCGTGCCGGTCGGCCGGCCCCTCGGCGACACCCGGACGTACGTGCTCGACAGCCGGCTGCGTCCGGTACCCGTCGGGGTACCCGGCGAGATCCACATCGGCGGCGGCGGGGTGGCCCAGGGCTACTGGAACCGGCCCGAGCTGACCGAGCAGCGGTTCGTCGACGACCCGTTCGGCGACGGGCGGCTCTACCGCACCGGCGACATCGGGCGCTGGCGCCCCGACGGCGACCTCGAATACCTCGGCCGCGCCGACGACCAGGTCAAGATCCGCGGCTTCCGGGTGGAGCTCGGCGAGGTCGAGGCCGCGCTGCTGCGCCACCCCGGCATCGCCGCCGCGGCCGCCGCCGTACGGGCCGACGCGGCAGGACGCGACCGGCTCGTCGGGTACGTGCGCGCCGACGGCACCCCGCCCACCCTCACCGAGCTGCGGGAGTTCCTCGCGGGGATCGTCCCCGACCCGGCGATACCCTCCGCCCTCGTCGTCCTCGACGAGCTTCCGATGACCCCGAGCGGCACGCTCGACCGCAAGGCGCTGCCCGCCCCGGCGGCCACCGAGCAGGCCGCGGGGGCCCCCGTACCGCCGCGCGACCGCACCGAGGCCGAACTCGTCGCGATCTGGGCCGAGGTACTCGGCCTCGAACCCGGCACGGTCGGCATCGGCGACAACTTCTTCGAGCTCGGCGGCGACTCGATCGTCGGCCTGCAGGTCGTCTCCCGGGCGCGCCGGGCGGGCCTGCGGGTGACCGCCAAGCACATCTTCCGGCACCAGACCGTCGCCGAACTCGCCGCCGTCGTCCAGGTCGAGGACGCGGACGCGGACCGGCCGGCGGCGGTGCGGGCGCCCGCCACGGCGGCCGTCGGCGACGTGCCCCTCACCCCGGTGCAGCGCTGGTACTTCGAGGAGTACCCCCAGGGCGCCACGCACTTCAACCAGTCGATGTTCGTCGAGCTCGCGCCCGGCACCGATCCGGCCGCCCTGCGCACGGCGGTCACCGCGCTGCTCGGCCACCACGACGCGCTGCGGCTGCGCGCGGTGGCCGCCGACGGCGTGTGGCGCCAGCACTGCGCGGACGCCGAGACGGGCGAGCCCTTCCGCGCGGTCGACCTGTCAGGACTCGACGGCCCCGCGAGGGAGCGGGCGGTCCTGGAGGCGGTCACCGCCGCCCAGACCGGCTTCCGGCTCGACACCGGACCGCTGCTGAGCGCGGTCCACTTCTCCGGCGCGCCCGAGCCCGACCGGCTGTTCGTCACGGCGCACCACCTGGTCGTCGACGGCGTCACCTGGCGGGTGCTGCTCGCCGACCTGGAACTCGCCCACGGACAGGCGGCGCGCGGCCTGCCGGTCGCCCTCCCGGAGAAGACCACCGGCTTCCGGGAGTGGGCGACGCGGCTGACCGAGGCCGCCGCGTCCGGACGCTTCGACGACGAACGGCCGTACTGGCGGGCCGTGGAGGCCGCGGCCGCCGCCTGCCCGCCCCTGCCGGGCGACGGCACGGCGCCCGACACGCTCGCCCACGCCCGCACCGTCGAGGCCGGTCTGGACGCCGAGCTGACCCGCGCCCTGCTGCGGGACGTGCCGGCGGCGTACCGCACCCAGGTCAACGACGTCCTGCTGACCGCGCTCGCGGCCGTGCTCGCCGACTGGACCGGTGGCGAGGCCGTCGCGGTCGAACTGGAGGGCCACGGCCGGGAGAACCTCTTCGACGACCTCGACCTGTCCCGCACGGCGGGTTGGTTCACCACGCTCTTCCCGGTCGTGCTGCCGGTGGCGGGCGAGGACTGGGGCAGCCGCCTCAAGGCCGTCAAGGAGACCCTGCGCGCGGTCCCCGAGGCCGGCATCGGCTACGGCGCCCTGCGCCACCTCACGGAGAACTCCGGTCTCGGCGGGGGCCGTTGCCGGGTCGGCTTCAACTACCACGGCCACTTCGACGTGGCCGGCGGCGACGGCCTGCTGCGGTCCTGGCGGCCCAGCCCGGCCCCCGACCGGGGCGCGGACCTGAGCCGCCCGAACGCCCTGGAGATCACCGGCATGGTCCGCGACGGCCGGCTCGAGTTCTCCTGGGAGTACTCGTCCGCGCTGCACGACGAGGCCACGATCGCCGGCCTCGCGGCCCGCTTCACCGAGGCGCTCGCCGCCCTCGTGGCGCACTGCGCCACGTCCGGCGGACGCACCCCGTCCGACTTCCCGCTGGCCGGGCTCGACCAGGCCGGTGTCGACCGGATCGCCGGGGACGGCCGCACGGTCGAGGACGTCTACCCGCTCACGCCGATGCAGAGCGGCCTGCTGTTCCACTCGCTCGACGCGCACGAGGACGACATCTACCTCACCCACCTCGGGCTCGTCCTCGACGGCGTCACCGACACCGCGCTCCTCGCCGAGGCCTGGCAGCGGGTCGTCGACCGGACACCCGTGCTGCGCACCGCGATCGTCGACGCCGACGGCGGACGCCCCCTGCAGGTGGTCCACCGGGACGTCCGGCTGCCCGTGGTCGTCGAGGACTGGTCGGCGCTGAGCGAGCCCGAGCAGCAGGAGCGGATCCGCCTGCTGGCCGAGGCGCCCGTCGAACCGCTCGACCTGGCACGACCGCCGCTGCTGCGGCTCCACCTGGCCAGGCTCTCCGCTTCCACGGTCCACCTGCGCTGCTCCTCGCACCACCTCCTGCTCGACGGCTGGAGCTTCGCCGACGTCCTCGGCGACGTGTTCGCCGAGCACGCCGCGCTCACCGGACGCGCGGTCGCGCCGCCGCGCCCGCGCCCCCCGTTCAGCGCGTACGTGCGCTGGCTGGACGAGCAGGACACCACCGCCGCGCAGGCGTACTGGACCGACCTGCTCGCCGGGTTCTCCGCGCCCACCGAACTGCCCTACGACCGCGCGCCGTTGCGCTCGCACCAGTCCCGCGACACCGGCCACGTCGACCTCGCGCTCACGGCGGAGGAGACCGCACGCCTGGAGGGCTTCGCGCGGGAGGCACGGGTCACCGTCAACACCCTCGTCCAGGGCGCCTGGGCCCTGCTGCTCTCCCGGCACAGCGGCGACCGGCAGGTCTGCTTCGGCACCACGGTCGGCGGCAGACCCGCCGAGCTGCCGGGCTCCGAGGACATGGTCGGCCTGTTCATCAACACCCTGCCCGCCCGGGTGACCGTCAGACCCGACAGCGAACTGCGCGCCTGGCTCCGCGAGATCCAGGAGCAGCAGGTCGACAGCCGCCAGTACGAGTACGCCTCCCTCGCCCAGGTCCGGCGCTGGGCCGCGATCCCGGCCGGCACCGACCTCTTCGACAGCTGCGTGGTCTTCGAGAACTTCCCGTACGACGAACACGCCGCCGAGCGGCACGGGCTCGCCGTCCGGTCCCTCGCAGGCCTGGAGACCTCGAACTTCCCGCTCACCTGCGTCGCGCACCTGGTCGACGGACTCCATCTGCGGGTCGGCTACGACCCGCGCCTGTTCGACGACGCCACCGCGCACCGCTTCGCCGGTCATCTGCGCGGCATGCTCGACGCGATGGTGTCGGCGCCCGGCGTCACGCTGCGGCAGCTGCCGATGGTCCGGGACGACGAACACCGCCTTCTTGTCGAGGAGTTCAACGGCACCCCGTCCGGCTACCCCGACCGCTGCCTGCACGAGCTCTTCGCGGAGGTCGCGCGCGAGCACCCCGACCGGCCCGCGGTCGTCGCCGGTGACACCCGGCTCACCTACGCCGAACTGGACGCCGCCGCCGACCGGCTCGCCCACGAGCTCGCCGGCCGGGGCGTCGGCCCCGAGGTGCCCGTGGGCATCTGCCTGCCGGGCGGCGCCGAGATGGTCACCGCCATGCTCGCGATCCTCAAGGCGGGCGGCGCCTACGTCCCGCTCGACCCCGGGTACCCGGCCGAGCGGCTCGCCTACCTCTTCCGCGACTCGGGCGTGCCGGTGCTGCTGACCAGCTCCGCGCTCGCGCCAGGACTGCCGCCCACCGGCGCCCAGGTCCTGCTGATCGACGAGCTGCGGCCGGCGGCCGTCACCGGGCCGCCGCCCGCGCGCACGGTCCAGGACAACCTCGCCGTGCTCGTCTACACCTCGGGCTCGACCGGCACGCCCAAGGCCTCCATGGTCACCCACCGCGGTCTCGTCCGGCTCGTGCGCGCCGCGGGCGAGCACACCTTCGGTGACGCCGCCACGGTCGCCCAGCACCACTCGATCTCGTTCGACGCCGCGCAGAACGAGCTGTGGCAGACCCTCCTGAGCGGCGCCTGCCTGGCCGTACGGCCGGGCGACTTCCGCTCGGTCGACGAACTCGACAAGTTCCTGCGCGACCACGAGGTCGAGGCCATGTCGTTCTCGGCGGGCTTCTTCCACGCGGTCGCCGACACCGACCCGGGCATCCTCGCCGGGCTGCGCAGGGTCGTCGTCGGCGGCGAGGCGCTCTCCGCGCCGCACTGCGCCCGCGTCCTCGACCGGCTGCCCGACCTGCGGATCGTCAACGCGTACGGGCCCACCGAGTGCTCGGTGACCGCGACCTGCTTCCCCGTCGAACGCGACGGGCGCCCCGGCCGGACCGTGCCCGTCGGCCGGCCGACCGCGGACACCCGGGTCTATCTCCTCGACCGGGACCTGCACGTGGTGCCGGTGGGCGTGACCGGGGAGGCCTACCTCGCCGGGGACGGCGTGTGCCGCGGCTACCGCGACCGGCCGGCGATGACCGCCGAACGGTTCCTGCCCGACCCGTTCGGCAAGCCCGGCTCCCGGATGTACCGCACCGGCGACCTGATGCGCCGACGCGCCGACGGCACGCTGGAGTTCGTCGGCCGCACCGACGACCAGGTGAAGCTGCGCGGCTACCGCATCGAACTCGGCGAGATCGAGCAGGCGCTCGCCGAGCACCCGGACGTGGCACGGGCGGCCGTGATCGTCCGCGAGGACCAGCCGGGCCGCCGACGCCTCGTCGGGTACGTCGTCTCGGAGCAGGACCCGGCCGAACTGACCGCGTACCTCACCGCCCGGCTGCCCGAGTACATGGTCCCCGCCGCGCTCGTCCGGCTGGAGCGGATCCCGCTCACCCCGCACGGCAAGGTCGACCGGCGCGCCCTTCCGGAGCCGGCCGCCGCCGCGACCGGCCGGGCCTCGGTGGCGCCCCGCACCGCCGACGAGCGCACGATGGCCGCGATCTGGGCGGAGGTGCTCGGCGTCGAGGAGGTCGGCGTCACCGACGACTTCTTCGACCTCGGCGGCGACTCGATCCTCTCCATCCAGGTCGTGTTCAAGAGCCGCCGGGCGGGCCTGCAGGTCTCCTCCAGCGACCTGTTCCGCCACCCGACCGTCGAACGGCTCGTCGCCGCCGCGGGCTCGTCCCGGCAGGTCGCCGCCGTCCAGGACGCCGAGGTCGGCGCGGTGCCGCTCACCCCCATCCAGCACGAGTACTTCGCCCGGGAGCCGGTCGCCCCGCAGCACCTCGCCCAGTCGGTCCACGTCGAACTCGCGGCGGACACCGACGAGGCGGCGCTGCGGGCCGCGCTCGCCGCGGTCGTCGCCCACCACGACGCCCTGCGGATGCGGTACACGCGCGACGAGGAGGGCCGCTGGGCGCAGTGGAACGCCGCCGAGGAGACCGGCGAGCTGGTCGAGCGGCACGACCTCTCGGGGCTGCCCGACGAGGAGCTGCTCCCGGTCATGAACCGGATCGCGGCGGCCGCCGACCGCGGCTTCGACCTGGCCGCCGGGCCGCTGCTGAAGGCCGTCCTGTTCGACCTCGGCCCCGACCGGCGGTCGCGGCTGCACCTCACCGTGCACCACCTCGTGGTCGACGCGGTGTCGTGGCGGATCCTCAACCACGACCTGGACCTCGCCTACCGGCAGGCCCACGACGGCGAGCCGATCGACCTCGGCGCCAAGACCTCCTCGTTCCGGCAGTGGGCCACCCGGCTCGCGGCGCACGCGGCCGACGGCGGCTTCGCGGACCAGGCCGCGCACTGGGAGGCCGTACCCGAGCCTGCACCGCTTCCGGTGGACGGCCCCGGGCCGAACGTCGTGTCCTCCCGGCGGATCCTGCCGGTGCGGCTCGAACGGGACGTGACCTCGGCGCTGCTGCACGTGGCGCCGGGCAGGTTCCGGGCCAGGGCCAGCGACGTGCTGCTGGCCGCGCTGGCGTGGACGCTGAGCCGCTGGTCGGGCGAGGACCGGCCGGCGATCGAGATGGAGGGCCACGGCCGTGAGGAGATCTTCGACGACGTCGATCTCTCCCGCACCGTCGGCTGGTTCACCAGCTCCTACCCCGTCGCGCTGACCGTCCCCGGACGTCACCACGACGAGGCCGACTGGCCTGCCGTCGTCCGGTCGGTCCGGCGCGTCCTGCGCGCCGTCCCCGGCAACGGGCTCGGCCACGGCGTCCTGCGGCACCTCGCCGGAACCGGCACACCCGCGGCACACACGCCCCCGGCCGTGCTGTTCAACTACCACAGCCAGACGGAGGAGATCACCCGCACGGCCGACCGCTCGCTCTTCCACGCCTTCCACGACCCGATAGGCCAGGAACAGGACGAGCGGGAGAAGGTCGTGCAGGCCCTCGAGGTGGTGGGCGCGGTCGAGGACGGCCGGCTCGGCTTCGACCTCTACTACTCGGTCAACCTGCACGAGCCCGGCACGATCGAGCGCCTCGGCGCCGAACTCACGGCGGCGCTGCGGTCGATCGCCCTCCTCTGCGACCCTGCCCTCGGGACGGAGGACACCCGGTGAACGAGGACCTTGCCGAACTCGCGCTCCGGCACGGCGTACCCGGAGCCCAGATCGCGGTCTGGCGGGACGGCGACCTGCGCACCGCCGAGACGGGGGAGGAGGAGGCCGGATCGGGACGGCCGGTGACGGCGGCCACGGCGTTCCCGCTCGGCTCGCTCACCAAGCCGTTCACGGCGACCCTCGCGGCGCTGCTCGTGGCCGACGGCGAGGTGGATCTGGACGAGCCCCTGGCGGAGCAACTGGCCGAGTTGCGCGCGGGACCGGAGTGCACGCTGCGCCAGGTGCTCAGCCACACCGCGGGCCTCGCCGCCAACACCGCCGAGCTGCCGCCCGGCACCCCCCGCGCCCGCTGGCTCGCCCGCCACGCGCCCGATCTCGCCGTGCACGCGCCCGGCACGGTCTTCTCCTACTCCAACCCCGGGTACCTGATCGCCGGCCGGCTGGTCGAGGAGATCACCGGGCTCGACTGGGAGGAGGCCGTGCGGACGATGCTGCTCGGCCCGCTCGGGCAGGACGCGGAGGGGACCGCCCTGGGCCATCTCGTCCGCCCGGACGCCCCGCCCCGGCCGATCAAGGAGCAGTCGGTGCCGCCGCTGGAGGACCCGGCCGCCGGACTGCGCGCCTCCGCACGCGACCTCGCCGTGTTCGGCGCCGCGCACCTGGGCCTCGGTCCCGGCGCGGCCCTGCTCGACGCGGAGACCGCGGACGCGATGCGCGAGGACGTGACGGCGGGGCTCGCCGTCGGCGCCCACGGCCTGGCGGGCGGCTGGGGCGCCGGCTGGTCCCGGTACGGCGCCTGGTTCGGCCACGACGGCACCGGCGACGGCGCGTGGAGCCACCTGCGCGTGAACCCGGCGACGCGGACCGTGGTGGCGCTGACCGCCAACGGCAGCACGGGCGCGCGTCTGTGGGAGTCGCTCCTCGGGCGGCTCGGCGAGTCCGGCCAGGAGGTCGGCGACCACCCCCGGGACACGGGCGCCGCGCGACCCGTGGCGGCGCCGCCGGAGTGCGCGGGGCGGTACGTGAACGGCGACTGGTCCTGCCGGGCCGAGGTCCGGGACGGTGCACTCCTGCTGTCGGTCGCCGGAGCCGCGCCGGTCCCGCTCCTGCTCGGCGAGGACCTCTCCTTCCGTACGCCCTCCGACGGCGGCCCGCGCACGCCGCTGCCGTACCTCGGGCGGTTCCTGCGCGACCCGTCCACCGGCCGGGTCGACCGGCTGCAGCTGAGCGGCCGGCTCTGCGCCCGGCAGGGATAGGCGGTGACGGCGGTGGGCCCTGTCGCCGGACGGGCCCACCGCCGGGCCGCCCACGGTCAGCGGGCCTCCAGATAGGTCAGCACGGCCCGCACCCGCCGATGGCCGGAGTCGCTCTCGGTGAGCTCGAACTTCGCGAAGATGTTGCCGATGTGCTTGTGCACGGCGTTGTCGGTGATGGAGAGCTTCCTGGCCAGCGTGGCGTTGTCGTGGCCCTCCGCCATGAGCGCCAGGACCTGCCGCTCCCGGCGGGTGAGCGTGGACAGCGGCTGGGTCCGCCGGGCGAGCAACTGGGCCACCACGTCGGGATCGAGCGCGGTGCCGCCGGCGGCCACCCGGTCGAGCGCCGCCAGGAACTCGTCGATCCGGCTGATCCGGTCCTTGAGCAGATAGCCGACACCGCCGCCGCTGCTGGAGAGCAGTTCGGAGGCGTACAGCTGCTCGACGTACTGGGACAGGACCAGGACCGGCAGTCCGGGATGGAGCCGCCTGGCCTCGATCGCGGCCCGGATCCCCTCGTCACGGAACGACGGCGGCAGCCGTACGTCGACGAGGGTGACGGCCGGCCGGTGCCGGTCCACCGCGGCGAGGAAGCCCTCGGCATCGGTGGTGACCTCGGCGACCTCGTAGCCGGAGCTGCTCAGCAGCAGCTCAAGACCGGTGGAGAGCAGGACGTTGTCCTCCGCGATGACTACCCGCACGGCAGCTCCACGGTGATCGTGGTCGGTCCGCCCGACGGGCTGACGACCGTGACACGGCCGTCCAGGGCCTGCGCGCGGCCCCGCAGTCCGGTCAGTCCGCCACCGCTGTCCTCCCGCGCGCCGCCCACGCCGTTGTCGGTGACGACGACGGTCAGCAGGTCCTCGCCCCGCCACACGCGCAGCCCCGCCTCCGTGGCCCCGCTGTGCTTGGCCACGTTCGTGAGCGCCTCCGCGACCACGAAATAGGCGACCGCCTCGATGGCCGCGGGGATCCGGTGCAGCTCGCCGATGTCGATCGCGACCGGGACCCCGCCCCGGGCGGCGACGGTGCGCAGGGCTCCCGGCAGTCCACGGTCGGCGAGGATGGGTGGGTAGATGCCGCGGAGCACTTCGCGCAGCTCGACCATCGCCTCCTCGGTGACCTCGGTCGCCTCGCGCAGCATCCGGGCGACGGTGGCCGGGTCCCGGTCGAGGCACCGCCGGGCCACCGCGAGCCGCATGGCCACGGCCACCAGCCGGGCCTGGGTGCCGTCGTGCAGGTCGCGCTCGATCCGCCGCAGCTCCGCGGCGTGCGCTTCGAGCGCGTCGGTACGGGTGCGGGTGAGCGTCGCCACCCGGTCGGCGAGCACCTGCGTACGGGACGAGGCGAGCGCGGCGAGCGTGAGGCGGGCGTACACCGTGGCGAGCGGCGGCAGCGCCAGGCATCCGACGGCGAACACGACGTTGCCGACCGACGGGCCGACGACGATGTCGCGCCAGCCGAGCACCGGGATGTCCAGCACGGTCTGCGGGTTCTCCCGTGCCGGAAGGACCCAGGACAGCAGGGGAGTCCACATGATCAGGAGCGCGTTGCCGACGCAGATGACCGCGGCCATGCCGCTGGCGACCCCGAGCGTGATGTGCAGGGCGAGCCACCGCAGGTACCGGGGCAGGTCGATGGTTTCCGCACGGACCTGACGGTCCAGCAGGCGAGCGGCCCGCTGTCGATGCCATTCGGCCCATGACTGACGCATACTCGGGTGACAGAGCAGCAGAAAGGAGAACAAACTCATGCCGGCCGTGATGAATTCGCCGAGCAGATAGAGCATGGAGTGCAGCGGCGGCGCCAGGGAACGTGTCGGAGCAGAGCGCGAGGCCTCGCGCGTTACAGCAGGCTGTAGTTCTTTCCGGGCGGTGGAATGTATGGGCTCCGCACCCTTGAACGCCCTAACATGCTGGTCAGGCCGAGTGTCGGGAACGAGAGGTGGAGAAACTCGGCCCCTCTCCGCCGGTTGGGAACGGGGACGGCGGACAGGTTGCACAATTGACCTCCCGAGCGTCGAAAGAGACCACCATGACTGAACAGCGTCCGGCTCTCGAGCTCTCTCATGCCGGCACGATCGGAGCCGGGGGCGTCGAGTCCGGACAGGGGATCGAGAATGTTTCCTTCGCGTGCGCGCGCGGCACGTGGACGGCGCTCGCGGGGCCCGAGGGCGCGGGAAAGACGGGCGTTCTGCGGTGCGCGGCGGGCCTTGACCCGTTGACGGCGGGCGAGGTCCGGCTGGCCGAGGGGCTCCGGCTCGCGCATGTGGGTCTGGTGCCGGTGACGGAGCGGCCGGCGCAGACGCGCGCGGCGGAGGTCGTGCTGGCACTCGCAGGGACACCCGATGTGCTGCTGGCCGACGATCTCACCCGTGGACTCGCCGCCGCGGGCGCGGGGGGGGTGCGTGGTGTTGTGGGCGCCGCGGTGGGCCGGCGGGGGGGGTGTGGGGTGGGCGCGGCGGCGGGCCTGGC